>CAZETN010000349.1:0-1501 GCA_964514475.1 uncultured Bacteroides sp. | reverse complement strand
GCCGTCATAGAGATATGTACCGTTAAAGCGAAGAGGCTGAAAAACGAGCGGAAACGACATTGATGACCGTATGCAGTCACCCACGTCGCCCGACCGATGAACCACTTTGCGGTTAGCCCGCACATCGGAGGCTACGCAGCGAAAAGGCACGAAAAGTCGGTCAAAATCGCCTCCGCACTGCGCGGTGTAAGCCGCGAATATATCCATGAAGGCAAAGTTCATGGGCAGCGGATTAATCAGCGACCACGCCACCGAATCGGCGGCGGTATATCCTTTTTTCTTTTTAAGGGATACCGGTATGTTGAACAGGACCTGCTGCGGGGTCTGACGCGCGAAATAATACATCAGGTCGGGGCCATTCTTGCCCTGCGACCAATACGAGAACCCGCGTGAGCGCAACAGGTCCATCATCTCGTCGGTAGTGAATCCGCATGCGTACAGACCTCCCACAATAGCGCCCATAGAGGTTCCGGTTATGTAGTCGATTGGAATATCATTGTCCTCGAAAGCCTTGATTACTCCGATATGAGCGATACCTTTGGCCCCGCCTCCCGACAATACCAGACCTACAGACTGCGGACGTGCCCGCAATGTGTCGGACAACGCGGCTCCCTCTGCGTTATCGAGAACAAAGGCAATCATTATCAGGAACAGAAGAAGACGACGCGGCATATCGAAAAAAGGGGGGATAGATTGAAAACAGTAGTGACGGACAAATAACCGGGATTGTATATCTGCCGGGACAAGTAAGTCTCGAAATTGGTTTTGACCGACTGTATTCAGATGCTTTTGCAATTTCTTCAACTTACTTAGTGCCGGCAAATATACAATATTTTTTTCAATGCGGACAACCCCCCATCACTCGTTTATGAAGGGCAGCAGCACCTCGCGCCATATAAGGTAACCCTCGGGGAGCAGATGGAGTCCGTCGTTGGTCAGATCGGCGCGCAGGTTGCCGTCGGCATCGCTCAGGCGGCTGTGAATGTCAATCCATGTCAGCCCACGCTTCTCTACCTCGGGGCGCAGCAGAGCGTTGATGTCGCGTATCGTCTGTTCCTTGTCTTTCATCGCCTTGTACCGGCCGAAACTGTTGTTGACCGGGAGCAGGCTCTGCACATAGAGCCGGGTGGAAGGGGTAGCCTCCATGATGCGGTCAATCAGCGCGCAGGCGGCCCTGACAATAGAATCGGGAGTGAGATTGTGGCTGACGTCATTGGTGCCGGCCATCAGGAATATTTTGGCCGGGCGTCCTCCGACAATGCAGTCGAGGCGGTCGTTGATGCCCTCTATTATATCTCCGTTGATACCGCGGTTCCTGACATTCGATGTGCCCAGCAGCTCGTTCCACTCGCATCCGTGCGTAAGACTGTTGCCCAGCATGACAATGTCGGTGCTGTCCACACCGAGCATATTGTACAGAGCGGCGCGCTGTCCCCACAGTTCGGTATATTTCTTGGCTTTCTGGATGCTCACGAGCGAATCGGTGGTGACCCTGTGACGA
>CAZETN010000348.1:0-1511 GCA_964514475.1 uncultured Bacteroides sp. | reverse complement strand
GGATGTGGCCACGATGGCAATCATACTGTCTTCGCGGGTTCGCATGAGATCGTAAAGCTGGTTGGCCTGATAGCTGCGCGATATGCCGTGGCGTCGTGGCTCGGATATGGATAGTATAAGAAGTTTACCCGACGCCATTTCGCTGATCTCGTCGGTTGCGTCATCTCCGTCTGTGTCAAACACCGCCAGTCGGTCTCCGTCTTGCGGTGTTGCAGCCGTGCGTGCTACATATATCCAGCCGTCAGACTCATCCGGCAGCGAGTCAGCGCTGAATTCTAACCGCACACCGTTACGTTCGTAGATATAGCGCGGGTCCGTATCCGCACCCCCCACAATAAGGGTACCGGCCGGGAAAGGCCTGAAGTCTACCAGCGGTTGCCGGTTGTAGCCTATCAGAATGAGGCATGTGGCATAGAGCGCCGACCATAGGAGCGCCCATACCTGTACGCCTGGCGCATACAGCGGACGCACGCGTCGGTTATACAGCAGCAGCCCGACTGACATCGCACATAGAGCGATGTTCTTCAGAAAAGTGGCTCCGTTGCTTATCACAACGGCATCGCCGAAACACCCGCAGTCGCTGACCGGGTCGGCGATATATATCCATAGTGACAGTGGCAGCATCACCGTCATAAACGCGCAAAGAAATACAGGGGTCATCCGGCGGAACGATCCTGTAAGTGCCATGACTCCCAACGTGAATTCGCTCAGTGCAAGCAGCGAAGAGCCTATAAGGGTAAGGGCACGCGGCAGATCAAGTCCCATGGCCGCAAGGTATTCTTCGACTTTAAGCATGCCGCCCCATGGGTCAACGCTTTTGGCGAAGCCGGAGAACACAAAGACGGCGCCGGTAAGAATGCGCAATGTCCAGACTGCAGCTCCGGTCCACTGACTGACGGGCTTGCCCTTGGTCGCGGAGGCCAGCCCCCCGACCTCAGAGTGCTGTTGAGTCGCCGTCATTAGCCTCGGTGAGTTTGATAATGCCGAAGACGGCATAGTTTATCATGTCCATGTAATTGGCATCGATGCCCTCGGAAACGAGAGTCTGGCCGGCATGGTCCTCGATTTCCTTGACGCGCTCGATTTTCATCAGAATCAGATCGGTGTATGAGGGCACGCGCATTCCCCGCCACGCCTCGTCATAATCGTGGTTTTTGGCAATCATGAGCCTACGGGCATCTGCGGCGACACTGTCGTAGGCTGCAAGCGCCTGTTCCGGTGTAATATCCTTGCTGTCTACGAATCCCTGACGCAACTGTATTATTCCTATTATGCCGTAGTTGACGATGGCCTCGAATTCGGGTAGAATGCCTTCGCCGACGGCCGACACTCTTTTTACTTCAAGCGAACGTATGCGTTTTGCCTTGATAAAAATCTGGTCGGTAACCGCTTCGGGGCGCATGATGCGCCACGATGCGCCATAGTCTCTGAGCTTTTTAGCAAATATGTCGCGACATAGCGCAAGGGCGGCGTCAAACTGTGCGTTGGTATCCTGTGTCATAAGTAGTCTT
>CAZETN010000347.1:0-1512 GCA_964514475.1 uncultured Bacteroides sp. | reverse complement strand
TCTTCAGACCTACACTGTGGACACGGGTGCGGCCATATGTATACCTGGCCGCCATGTTCTGCGGAATATGGCTGATGCTGAACCTCTTTACCTCTATTTCGAACCGCGCCTCCGACGGAGGTCTCGACTTGTCCGCCACCCCCTCGCTGGCACATGCCGTCGGCGACGAACAGTTTGTCGAAGACTATATTATCGACGATGTAAGCAACTGGGACATACTCGACTCTCTGGTTGCCGACAGCATCGACATGTACTCGCTCACCGACAGTATCTACAACGACAATCCCGACCCAAACTTCATCCCTGACAATATATGACAAACACGTCTGTCAAAAACATACACCGCCTGATAGCCGTCATGCTCATAGCCTTGCTCGGCTGTGCCGCCGCCGAGGCCCAGAAACAGAGCCGCAAGCCCCTGACCTCGGAGCAGCGCCAGAAAGCCCTCGGCGAAATGCGCAACTTCAAGCACAACATGCTTATCCGCGAGCTTGACCTCTCCAAGGACCAGCAGGCCAAGTTTTTTGACCTGTACGACCAGATGGATGACGAACTGATGGCCATCAACAGCGAGACCCGCGACCTCGAACGCAAGACCATCAACGACGCGTCGGCCACCGACACCGAACTTAACGCCGCCGCACGCGCGATGTACGAACAGAAACAGCGCGAGGCCGAAGTCGAACTCAGATATTTCGACAAATTCGCCGATGTGCTCAGTCCGCGCCAACTTGTCAAGCTGAAAGGCGCCGAACGCAAAATCGCCCTGCGTATGGCATCGTTCCACGCCCGAAGCCGCAACAAGAACAAGAGTAACTCCGGCAACTGAATAAAGCCGGCACCACATACACTTCAAAAACATCTTCCGCAGTCCGAGCCGAAAGGCTTACACTTCAAAAACGCCGCATCAACAACAAATAAAACAACCTTTTTTCATTTTTTGGATTTCATTCTCCTCGCTCTCCGCGACCAAAGCGCTGCCCCTGTTCCGGGCGGCGCTTTGTGCGTTGACCCGATACGGGGCCCGGCTTGGGTACCGTTGCCGATAGCAGGACACAGGCACAGCCATGCGGCCGCCTGACTGACATGCCGTATACACGGACGTCCCGTTCCGTCGGCCGACAATCACTCGTGGTCAATGACGTATTTTTCGATTTTTTTGACGGCGAGGTGATATGATGCCTTCAAGGCGCCCACACTCGTACCGAGCACCTCGCTCATATCCTCGTACTTCATCTCGTCATAGTACTTCATATTGAATACCAGACGCTGTTTCTCGGGAAGCGACGCAACTGCCTCACGCAGCAGCTGCGCGGCACGGTCACCGTCTATGTTGGTATCGCTTTCAATGGTGTTTATCAGAACGCTTTCCTGATCATCGAGGCTCAGGTTGTTCCGCCGGCGCTCCCGCGCCAGAAAACTCAGGCTTTCGTTGACGGCGATTTTATACAGCCAGGGGCTGAGTTTGGCGTCGCCTCTGAAGTACTCAAGATTTTGCCAGGCCTTGACAAA
>CAZETN010000346.1:0-1515 GCA_964514475.1 uncultured Bacteroides sp. | reverse complement strand
GAACCGGGTAAGGGGTGCTATGTCTCTATTTTTGTCTTAAATGAAAGAGCCGTGTCCGGGCCACACAACGGTATGGGAACGACGTATCCCGCAGCTCTTTCGGTGCGCGTATGGCCGGTATCCGGGCGGCCGGGAGTGTCAGCAGTTCAGCAGCAGCGACAGCACCAGTTTAAGCCTGTGACGGCGGCTATAATCGGTGGCCTTGACAATCAGGTCTTTTTCGGATGGCATCTCCACTCCGGCCTCCTTGTAGAACTCCATTACCGCGGGGTCGGCCATCACTCGCCGCAGAGCACGGCGCGCCAGCCATTTTCCGGCAACCGGAGTGGCGATTACCCTTGCCAGCACACGGTGTACATATCCGGTGATGCCCATTGCGGCCGAACGCAGACGTCCGGGGTCGTCAAGGCCATGACGACGCAGGTTGCCCGTGATGCCGCGGCCGATATCGTAATAATGGCGCATGCGGCTGCCCGTGGATACTCCTCCTGCATTCCCGTTGCGGTTATAGCCGACAACTCCGATTGCCGAGATACGCGGATTGAGCCACAGCAGGTTAAGCAGGTCTACGGTCTTATAGCGGTTGTCGTAATCGAAATTGCGGGCCTTTTCGCGGTTGGCGTGTATGAAGCGGCGGTCGAACATTACTCCGTAAATTGCCGGCATCATTTCGGCCGCGGCAGCCAAACTGTCGTACGCCGCGGCTGCCCCCTGATGGATGGGGATGCACTTCGAAGGGTCAAAGACGTAGCTGTCCATTCCGCGCAGGCGCCGGTAGCGGCACCCCATGAACGACACCTGCGATCCCTCGTCGATCTGGTTCATGGCTTCGATTACTCCGGCGGCCTCCACCGTATCGCCGGGATGCACATACATCACACAAAGTCCGGTCACAGTGGTAAGGCCGGCAATCCGGCGCATGCCGTCTGCATCGGTGCCGCTGTTCTTTTCAATCACCACGCGCGGATTACAGATGGCTATGCTGTGCAGTTCTATCGAAGTTGACTCGTCGCTGCAGTCGTCCACAATCACAATCTCGATATTCCGGAAGCCGGTATCAAGGATGCTCTCGAGGCTTTTCTTGACGGCTCTGACATTGCGGTGTGCCATGATGATGAATGACAGATGCGGGGCCTGAACGCTGAGTTTACCCTCGCGTACCAGACGCCGCGCACGGCGCAGTCGCGCTTTTTCGGAGCCGAGCAGGCGTCCCACGCTTTTCAGATACGGGTCTTCGACCGTCTCGGTAAGCAGAAGGTTGCGCAGTTCCACTGCCGGCAGAAACTCGTTGTCAAAAGGTATGCCGCGCTTTAGCAGACAGTTGTCTACTATTGTCAGACCCCAGTATGTGAGCGCCTTGCGCGACACCGGCAGAGTGACGGCCGCCTGCCACAGACGCGAGACATTTTCGGGGCGCACGAATATCAGCGACGAAAGTGTAAAGGGCCGCTGGTAATAATTGTAGACATGCGAGGATGGAGCCACCACTACCCTGGCGGCCACGCATGCCAGCGT
>CAZETN010000345.1:0-1522 GCA_964514475.1 uncultured Bacteroides sp. | reverse complement strand
GCCGTTCAGCACAACCTCACAGGGCTTGCTGCCGGGCGTCCATGCCATGCCTACGCGCCGCGACAGTTCAAATCCCAGGGCGTTACGCAGAAATCCGCGGCTGTCGTCGGCATGTGCCAGCAACGCCCAGTGCTTGTTGCTGTCCATACCCAGCATGGCCGCTTTCTTGCCCAGCTTAAGACGATACGGCTTTTTGTCAAAGCCCGACCATGTATAGTTTCCGCGACCTCTGATCTGCAGCGGCAGCGGCGATGCCTCGGTGCCCAGGTCGGCACCCATGTCCGACACTTCGTTTGTCTCGAGCCAGTATGTCGCATCCAGGTACGTCTCCTTCGACTCGATCGGTGCGCCGCCTGCTGTGTTTATATGCAGCACCGGCAACGTGCCTGACGGCGACAAGGCACAGACATGGGGGACAGCGGCAAAAATCGCCGCCACGACTAAAAATAAACGGTAAATTATTGATTTCATCTCTTTAATACTTGTTTTCGGTTAATAACGGCCGGTGACACGGTCCGGTTTCTGTCACGCTCCTCCTGAAGAGCCAGATGACAGCATACACGCCGGAATTCTGAAACACGAATTCCGGCGCATGCCGTATCGGATCCCGTCACACGGGCCATGAGGTAATCGCGGTTTTATTTGTCGAGTTTGTCCATGAGCGAACGTACCGCGGTTTCGAGCTGAACGTCGCGTCCGGCCTGAACGTCTGCCGGGTTATTGTATACCTCGATATCGGGATTGAGCTGCTTGTTCTCGAGGGGCTCGCCATTGCGGTCGAGGCTGGTCACCTGCGGAATACCGAAGTAGATATCGGGATCAATCTGGGTCTCCCACCACACGGCGGTCATTGTGCCGGGGACGGGAGCGCCGACGACGTCGCCGATCTTAAGGGTCTGGTATACATAAGGAGTGCCGTGGGCATCGGAGTAGTTGCTTTCGTTGACAAGCATGGCCGATGGCTTCGTCCACTGCGAGAACGGGTCGCTGCCCACATACTTGCCGCGCGGGGCGTAGCGTACGTACTCCTTGCCGTTGAGCAGCAGAGCCACGTCGTTGTGCAGCCATCCGCCGCCGTTCCAGCGGGTATCCACCACCACGGCCTCGCGGTTACGGTACTTACCCAGAAGCTTGCTGTAGACCTCGCGGAACGAGGGCGAGTTCATCCCCTGTATGTGTAC
The DNA here is from genome assembly GCA_964514475.1 of uncultured Bacteroides sp. Lineage (GTDB taxonomy): Bacteria > Bacteroidota > Bacteroidia > Bacteroidales > Muribaculaceae > CAG-873. The sequence goes on along the minus strand of CAZETN010000345.1, from coordinate 341 downwards.
ATAGGCTATACGGCCGCCCGAAATGGAGTCGACATACTTTTCGTTGCGCTCTACCCAGCGCTCGTAAAGCTGCGACGACAACGAACCTGCCGGCTTTACGGTGATGTCATCGGTCTTGCCGTCAGCACGGCGCATAGTCAGGCGTACATTGCGGCGCACCTTGCCCTCGAGCAGCCGGTTATAATCGGCTCCCGGAGCTATTGTCTCGCCGTCGATGGCCAAAATTATGTCGCCGGGTTTCACATTATATTTCTTTGCCGAAAGAGGACCGCGGGCAATCACTTCGGTTATGCGCAGGCCTTCGCCCTCGTAGCCGGGGTCGAAGAAAGCGCCCAGACGTC
>CAZETN010000344.1:0-1522 GCA_964514475.1 uncultured Bacteroides sp. | reverse complement strand
GTCCTTCATGCCCGAAGGCACGCGTTGTTTCTTGTCGGGAGTGTTGTATTCGATTTTTTTTATGCCGGTGTAGAGCTGGTCGCCCTCCGGGATGCGGCGTGTCGTCGAGCAAGCCTGCAGCAGCGCGACGGCCGCCACCACGGCGAGGCAGCGTGTAAACAGTCCGGTAAGTAAGTGTATTCGTGCCATTTTACAGAGAAGATGTCGTGTCGGCATGTAATGCGGCTTTTTCGGTGTCTGCGACGGGGATGGTGACTGCGGTGTCGGCCGTAGTCGTGGCTTTGCGGCGTTTTGGCCGCAGGAAGTTGAACAGGTCGCGATAGGTGGCTATTTTGCGGCGGTAAGCGAAACCTACGCCGGTCTGGGTGATCTCGCCTTCGAGGATGCTTTCAAATCCGGTATGGCGGAAAATACGTATCACTTTGGTACCGGCGGTGTTGAGCAGGTATTCGAACGAGATGTCGCTTATCAGGTTCTGGGCAAGGTTCTCGTCGGCGTTGGCGTCGGTCGAGTAGTTGCCGCCCACTACAATCTTGAAGCGGTCGTTGAACAGCGACTTGGAAATCTGGTAGCTGTAGCTTGTCGTCTGTGTCGATGTTCCGCTGCGCACGTTGTCGTACGAGTTGATTCCGAACGACAGGTCGACACCGTGGATGTTGTTCGCCGCCCACGAATTAAGCTGTGAGGTAAGGAACGAGTACAGCGCGTTGCTGCCCAGATTGGCGTCGGCCTTCGTGTCTCCCGAGGTGTACATGTTGGTGACAAGCATATTCATCGCCGACGAGGCACGTTGCTGTGGCGACATTGTGGCCAGCTGGTTGGCGACGGTGGCGTCGTCGTCGGTGGCCAGGTCGAAGACAATGTTCATGTTCTCGAGCGTGCCGGTGACGGCAAGCAGTATGTCGAAGTATATCAGACGCGAGTTCTGCCCCGTGGAGGTCACGTTGGCCCGCACCCGGTCGACGGCGTTGATGTCGAGGGTAGGATTCATGGCGTTTCCGCTGAAAGCGACATAACTGCCTTCCCTGAAGTCGAAAACCTTCTCGCCCATGGCCGGCGGCGAGAACTTGGCGTATCCGCCGTTCAGGTTTATGCGGCCGGTCATGCGTCCGGCGTTAAGCGGCGACATGGTATAGTGCACGCTGCCGTCGGGCCGTATCTGTACCTTGTTCGAACTGCCGAGGTCGACTGTTATGGAGGTGCCGTTCTCGATATTGAGGGTAGCGGTAAGATCGAGCATAAGGCTTGAGGGCGGCGCTATGGTGTCGGCCTTCGCCACGGCAGCCGAATCGGCGAAGTTTACGAACTTGACCATGTCGCCCTCCGAGCGGTTTTCGATGGCGCTGGTGGCCTCGGGCATAATGTATGTGACGTTGGTGCCCGACAGTATGCCTGCGTCGGCGTTTACATGCAGCAACCGCATGTCGCCGTGTATTTTGGCGTCAAGATCCATATAGGCTTTGCCGTAGATATCGGCGCCCCGCACTGGACGGCCGGTATTGACAAGCATCATGTTGTCGGC
>CAZETN010000343.1:0-1533 GCA_964514475.1 uncultured Bacteroides sp. | reverse complement strand
GTCAGGGTAAAGTAGTCCTCGGGCATGAAGTCCTGGTCCATGGTCATGTTGTCGTTCATATACTGCACCGAAGTCACCGAGGTGGCTATCATGTGACGTCCGGTGTAGCTGACGCTAAGGCCGTCGGTAAAGTGCAGCCTGCGGTAAAATGTTGAGTCGTTGTAGCATATGCGTCCGGTTTCGACCGACTCGTACGGCATACCCTCCTGATTCGACCACGAAAGGGCGGCTGTATTTGCGATGCTCCATCGCGAGTCAGGATGCCAGGACAGTTTCCAGCGTGCCTGCGCGCGATGCTCCTCGCCGGCATGGTCGCGTGCACGTTCGTCGTCGCTGTCGGCCGAGAAATATTCGTTTCGGAAGAAACCCTCGGTCGAGCCTATGCCTGCCGTTATGCTTGTGGCCAGGTTGTCGGTAAGGTGACCGTACCAGCCTGCCGAGGCGCTGGCGTCGTTGCCGCGTCCGAAATGTGCCGCCATGCGGAAGCCGCGGTAGGCCCAGGGCGACAGGGTATGCACGTTGATCTGGCCCGCAAGCGCGTTGCGTCCGTTAAGGACTCCGGCGCTGCCGCGTATTACCTCGACGCGCTCGATGTCGGCCATGGTAAAGTCGTAGCTGTCCTTGTTCAGGTAAGGCACATTGTCGACGTTGAGGCCTACAGCCGGCTGGTCGATGCGTGAGCCGAGTCCGCGCATATATATCGACGATGTCATGCGTGAGCCGTAACGCGGAATGTACAGGTTGGGAACCATGTCCGAGATGTCGCGCACGCTGAGCACGCGGTTTCGCTGCAGCTGCAGGGCGTTGATCTGCGATGACAGGTCGATGGTGCGTGACAGTCCCTGTTTCAGGCCTACGACCTCGACGCCGCGCAGAGGGGTGACGAATTCGGCGCTGTCGGCGGCGCCGCCGTTTTCGGCTGGGGACTGCGTGCTTTCGGCGACAGAGGCGCCTAAAGCCGGTGTCACTGTAGCCAGGGCGCCTATGATGATTGATATATGTGAATTCATGCGTGTCGGGCAGAATGAATAGCGTGATTAGTTTTGCAAAATTACGCAAAATAAAGTAAATACATTGTCTGAGACTGTTAAAGCGATGTTACCGATTTGTTAAATGTGGCGCCGCAGCGATTTTTTTGCCACAAATTTTGTTAAGAATATGATTAACGGTATAGTAATGTCATATTTTATTGCTAAATTTGCGGAAACGACGCATAATCACATACGGGCGCTGTCGGCCTACGGCAGCCCCTTGCAAGGCCCCTCACGACAATGGCGACAATCACCGATGCCCCTTCGCTGGTAGAGAGACTACGGCAGCCCGCAAGCTGCCGGCGCGCCTTTGGTGAGGTGATGCGTACCTATGGTCCGCTGTTATACAGTCAGATCCGCCGTATGGTGCAGACGCACGAGGATGCCGACGACCTGCTGCAGAATACATTTGTCAAGGCCTGGCAAAATCTTGAGTACTTCAGAGGCGACGCCAAACTCAGCACCTGGCTGTAGAAAATCGCCGTCAACGAAAGCCTGAGTG
>CAZETN010000342.1:0-1551 GCA_964514475.1 uncultured Bacteroides sp. | reverse complement strand
GGGCCTATGCGAACAAGTGCTGGTGCCTCCCACCGACGGCCGATACCGCGTCTTCATCATCGACGAGGTGCATATGCTGTCCAACGCGGCCTTCAACGCCTTTCTGAAGACCCTCGAGGAGCCACCCAAGCACGCCATTTTTGTGCTTGCCACGACGGAAAAGCATAAAATAATACCCACAATACTGTCGCGGTGTCAGATTTACGACTTCAACCGCATCACCATCCGCGACATGGTGGGCCATCTGCAGTACGTGGCCTCGAGCGAGGGCATAACCGCCGAGCCGGAGGCTCTGGGCGTCATAGCCCGACACGCTGACGGCGCAATGCGCGACGCCCTGTCCATCTTCGACCAGGTGGCGGCCTCGTCACGCGGCAACATAACTTACGCTTCAACAATCGCCAATCTCAACGTACTTGACAACAGCTATTTCGAGCGATTGTGCGACGCCTTTGCCGCTCAGGACGTGCCTTCGGCTCTGAACATATACGCCGAGGTACGCGAAAAAGGGTTTGACTCGCTGTTCTTTATCAATGGAGTCGGTCAGTATCTGCGTGACCTGATGGTGGCCCGCGACCCATCTACGCTGAATCTGCTCGAGGCAACCGACGATGTGCGCAAGGCCATGGCCGAACGCGCCGCCAAACTGCCCCCGGAATTCTTCTACCGGGCCATGGCAATCGTCAATTCCACTGACCTCAACTTCCGGACCGCCTCCAACAAACAGTTCCTCGTCGAGTTAGCGCTCATACGGCTATGCCAACTACTGAGCCCCTCGACGACGGCGATGACGTCGGGGGGCCGCTGAAACCAATCGCCGAGTTCAGCGAGCCGGCTCCTCAGCCGGAAACGGCTGCGGCATCCGCCCGGACGCCACAGACCACGGCAGTGTCCCCATCTGCCGTGGAGACACCGACGCAGCCGAAATCCGCGGCTGCTCCGGCTCATGCCGGCGCGGCACGGCCTGTCCTTCACGTGCCTGTGGTAGGACGGCCGCAGAACGGCCGTACATTGCGCACCAATCTCGACAACAAGGTGCTGTCGATAAACAACCTGCGCAACCGGCAGGCCGCGAATGCCAAGAGCGCTCCCGCGCAAGCCGAGACGGCCGCGGCACCACGGTCCTCGGCCTCCGACCGCACTTTCACTGACGACGAACTGCGCGAGGTCTGGGAAACGTACATCGTCACCCACAGCCACGAACAGCTGCTCACCAATACCATGCGCTCCCACCTGCCTACACGCGCCGACAGCACGGCCACGGCACTGCGCATGGAGGTCGAAAGCCAGTTGCAGGCCGACATTGTGGCCGAGTCGCTGAACACCCTTCTCGAGTACCTGCGAAACTCTCTTTCGAACGGCTCGATTACCCTTGATACCGATATTCTGCAGGGACTTAACTCGCCGTCGACATGGAACGAGCGTGAGGTACTGGCCGACATGCTGCGGAGGCACCCTGACATGCGGGCATACGTCGACGACCTGGGCCTCACTCTTGGCTGACGACGCTCACGGCGGAATACAGCCCGGTAAAATTATCCAACCATACCC
>CAZETN010000341.1:0-1571 GCA_964514475.1 uncultured Bacteroides sp. | reverse complement strand
CCATCGGCATTGTGGTGGCTCCCTTCATTATCGACTGGATTGCCGCCCTTATGGGCAGCTCGACCAGCAAGGATCCGGTAATGGCATTCAAAATCTGCATGTATATGTGCTTTGTCGCCGTGGTGCTGGTAATCGTGCGCCGCGTGGTAGTGGGCGTACGCACCGAACACGGTAAGGAAAAGCCAGCCGAACGCCTGGGCGACTCGGTCAATCCCCTGCCCGTACATCCCGCGGCAGCAAAGACGGGCGCCGTCCCCGGGGCCGACGCACAGTCATCCGACAAAAACACCGAAAAATAACCTTTTAACGGCTAACAGATACTATGTACACACCAAACTTCAAAAACACTGCCCCGACCGAGTTTGTCCTCGACGAGTACACGCGCGGATTCGCCCAGTGTATCGACAACAACTGGAACTACGCCGTATATGCGCAGAATCCCGGAGTGAGCATCTATCAGAACGAGTACAATGCCGGTTACGTGCAGGGCAAGGTACAGACAAACCGCGTCATCAAGGCCACCCGCAACAACACGTGGCGATGGTACGTACTTGACGAGGGTCCCGGCGCCGACAGCACCCAGATTCCTCCCGGCGGCGTGGAAATCGCCCAGAAGGCACTGGTAGACAACTATAACTACCTGACGGCCTGGGCCGAAAAAAACGCTACTGACGAAAAGACCATAAGCATCATAAGGCTTATGTTCCGCATGCTCGGCATCTATGACGGCGCCGCCGACAAACCGGCCCGCACCGCCGTCACCTTCGACGACCTGAAACTCGCCGGCATGAGTGCCGAAGACGCTACCATGCATACCGGAGACGAGCCGCTGACGTTTATCGACATCTACTTCATCAATGCCCAGATGGACCTCTGGGATGCCGTAGGCAAGGCTCTGGGTGTGGCTTTCAACAGGGTGGCCAAAGACGACGAGGAGAAGACCCTCAAGGACGGCTCGCACGACCTGCGCCTCAAACCCGGACGATGCTCCGGATTTGTAAAGCGCCTTGACAACGGCAACATCGTATGGGCCCACACCAGCTGGTGCTGTCTTATGGCCCAGACCTGCGCCATGACATATGTCATCGGTGACGACTTCCTGACGCAGAATACCTTCTGCCCCGGCCAGTTCGGGTCAAACACCGACTTCGGCTTCAACAAGCACGGCATCGGCTTCAACGAGACCACCGAGACCTACTTCTACAACGAGTCGAAGACCGAGGGCATCTGGCTGACATGGCGTGCCGCGGCAGCCGAAAACTTCAGCCGTTCCATCGAGGAATTCTATGACTACTGCACCATCGACAACACGGGCACATACCTGAACGCCTACATGCTTGTCGACGCCTACCGCGGACTGTTCGGCCTTATAGACATGAGCTACTGCCGTTTCGCCCTGTTCAGCAGCGACGGCAAACAGCTCACCGTCAAGGACTCGACCGGTTACGAACCCGATTTCCTCGACTATGACCACCACATGATTGACAACGAACATGTGCTGGGCTGCAACATACCGGTATACTAGCGCATATGGCGCGAGCTGCAGACCATCGACGGCGCCCCCAAACGCC
>CAZETN010000340.1:0-1580 GCA_964514475.1 uncultured Bacteroides sp. | reverse complement strand
CTTGAGGTTGGGGTTGGGGAGCTGGGTGGGTTTGGAGCCGTTGGTTATCTGGCCTGTTTTGCCGAAGATGTAGTTGTTTCCGGCTGCCGCGAGGGCGATGAACTGGAAATCGCCGATGTTCTCGTTACCGTTCTTACCCCAGCTTACGCGGAGTTTGGCGTTGTTGAGCCAGCGGACTGTGTTGTGCATGAACGACTCGTTCATCAGGTTCCAGCCCACCGATACCGAGGGGAAGGTGGCCCAGTGGTTGTTTGAACCGAAACGGCTCGAACCGTCGCGGCGTATGGTTGCCTGCAGCATGTAGCGGGCGGCGTAGTTATAGCTTACACGGCCGAAGTAAGAGGCCAGTTTCGATTTTACGTTGGGAGCGCCCGAGCCGTCGCGGTCGCCGTCGGCAGCCAGGCCGGTGGATGCGTCGATATATGGGCGGCTGTAGTTGATGATGTTGTTGCGCGAGGCACTTACATATGAGCCGCTGCTCTGTTTGGCCGATGTGCCCAGAACCACGCTCAGCGAGTGCTGGCCGAAGTCCTTGTCATAGCTGAGCACGTTCTCGAGCTGCCAGACGGTGCCGTCGTTCTTTGTCGACCATGCCGACGAGAATGTCTGGCTCTGTCCGTCGCGCAGGTAATAGATGGGAGTGTAGCCGTCCGAACCCCAGAAGCTGAGGTCGGCGCCGTAGCTGATGCGGTACTTGATGTTGTCCCAGATCTGCAGTTCGCCGACGAAGTTGCCCACGAACTTGTGGCTGTGGTTTTTGGCGCCGGGCAGGCTGAGGTTGGCGATGGGGTTGTTCATCTCCTGGAAGTTGCCGAAGGCGGTGGGTACCATCATCAGGCGTCCGTCGGGGCCATACATGGGCACGTATTCGGCTACGCCCTTCAGGTAGTCGAGCTGGGCGGCCTCTTCGGCGCTGCCTTTTTCGAGATAGGGCGACAGAATCGGGCTCATCGAGAGTGCCGAGCCGAGGGGCGAGCCCCAGGTCGAGTTGGCCTCGATGCTGTGGTTTTTGATACGGGCGTAGGACAGATTGGTGTTGATACGCAGTTTGTTGAGGAACGAACGCTTGGCCGATTCGTCGAATACGGTGACGCCAAGGTTGCTGCGCATCGTCAGACGCTGGTAGTCGGAGCGTCCGAAGTTGCCGCCCACGATACCTTCCTGCTCATAGTAACCCAGCGACAGGAAGTAGTCGACACGCTGCGAACCGCCCGACAGGCTTACCTGGTGGCTCATGACGGGAGCGTTGTCGTTGAATACCTCGTCCTGCCAGTCGGTACCTGTGCCGTACGAGGGGGGGTCGGCATATTTGGGTGCGATTTCGGCATTGAGGGCGCCTTCTTTCATCATCATGGCATATTCGGTGGCGTTGAGCACCTTGCGCTTGCGCTCCTTGCTCTGCCAGCCGTAGCTGAAGTCATAACTCAGACGAGCGTTGCCCTCCTTGCCCTGACGAGTGGTGACGAGAATTACGCCGTTGGCGGCTCGTGCACCGTAAACGGCGCCTGATGCCGCGTCCTTGAGCACCTCAATTGACTCGATGTCATTGGGGGTGAGATAGTCAAGGCCGCCCTCGATAG
>CAZETN010000339.1:0-1585 GCA_964514475.1 uncultured Bacteroides sp. | reverse complement strand
GATGCTAAAAAACTAAAAGAATTGGGTTATAAAAGAATAGTTTTAGCGCGTGAAGGATCAATGTGTGGTAGTATAGAAATCATTGTAAAGGTTGATATTTTACTTGAGGTCGGCGATGTACACCTGGCCGTCGTTGTGGTTGACGAAGATAATCTGTTTGCCGTCGGGGCTTACCGAGGGGTTCATCTCGATGGCGCGGGGGGTGTCCGTGAGTGCGATTTCGGTTTTTGCGGCGATATTGCCGAGGAAGAGCTCGCCCGACTCATAGCTGTGGCCGTCGTCGGTGGTGCGCTCGTATACGATCTGGGTGTCGTTTACCCAGCAGGGGCTGAAACCTTTTGCCACGACGGTCATGCCGGTGCCGTCGATGCCCATTACGCGGATATCGTCGTTTATGTCACAGAAGACCACGCGTTTGCCGTCTGGACTGAGTTTGGGCAGGAAGGCTGTTCCGTTGTAGATGACTTTCCGGTTGCCCTGGGCGTCAACCACGTAGAGGTGGTCGAAATCGGTGATGAAGCTGACGGTGTAGTCGGCCGTGATGCGGCTTGGAGTAGCGTTGGTGCCTATCGCGGCATCGGCGGCTATTTTTCCCGGTACGGCCGTGATGCCTTTGTCGGATGTGGCGATGCTCATTTTTCCGGCCGACACGCGCCATGCGGCGGGACGCACTTCGGCAAGCGGTTCGGTAATCTGCACGCGTTCGCCGTCGGCCACGCTGAGTACCACTACGGCATGAAGATTGGGAGTAAGGGTACGCGATTGGTCGCAGCTGGCCTCAAGAGCGAGGATTTGTTTGCTGTCGGGACTCCACTGGTACATGTATCCTACGCCGGGAACCTGGCTTATGGCACGCAGGTTTGCGCCGTTGGCGTCCATGACATAGAGACCCTCGTATCCCAGGCGGGTAAAGGCAATCTGCTTGCCGTCAGGCGAGAACGAGGGGTTCTCGAACTTGACATCGCTCTGCGAGGTAAGGCGCTTCACATTCTCGAGGCGGCCTTGTACGGGACTGGCGCCCATGGCCGTCACAGCCACGCAGGCTGCTGCAAGAATAACGAGTTGTTTTCGCATAAGGTGTTGATTTAATTAGGTTTATTAGGTTAATGTGGTATTAAGGTTCTGCATTAGGTATGGTGCGCCTCATGTCGTTACGACCCGGTGGCGTAGGGAGGGTAGGGTATATCGGTTCTGACAGGCGCGGAATCAATGCGGTTCAGGCGTACCGCGGAGACCGTAATGGCACCGGCCGATATACGGCGGGGATGCGGGCGTCAGGCAGTTTTCAACCTGTCTCCGGAACTGCCGGAACAGGGTGGCTGTCGGACGGCGGCTATATGCGGGGAGTGGGGTGCAGTAAGGTGATTGCGTTAAGGTAAAATGATAATAAACAGCTTGATTGGCATGTCGGAGGACGCCTGGGTAAACGGCGTAGGTGAAAAACCGGGCATAACGCGCAGTTTCCGCAAAAGTACGTTTTTTTCTTATATTGTGCAAACAAACGTAAAAAAACTTTGCGTATATCCTTGCAGAAAGATTCCAATAAGAAGTGCAACGGCCCTTTCCTCACTCCTCCTCAGGGGAA
>CAZETN010000338.1:0-1586 GCA_964514475.1 uncultured Bacteroides sp. | reverse complement strand
GAGTTCTTCAAATTTATTGCCTAATTTTGCACTTGCAGGTAGAATCTGCGATGCGCGCGGTACCGGCGGGGAGCACTCCCGACCGAAATATTTCGGACTGCACGGTTTATCGGCGCCGTATTCGTATATTTGCCTGTGTAAACAAAAACATCAATCAATCATATCAAACATCCGTCATGAACAACAACAGCAGCATCTCGCCAGGAGCCGTAAAGGCCCTTGTACTCGGAGCCGCCGGTCTTATCGTGTTTATCGCCGCTCTGGCGCTTGTAATACCCTGGTATCACGTATGGTCGCAGGAGATGGAAGGCAAAGCCGAATTCGCCAAAGCCGAGCAGAACCGCAAAATCAAAATCGAGGAGGCCAAGGCCAACCTCGAGGCCGAGAAACTCAACGCCCAGGCCGAAATCGAGCGTGCCAAGGGCGCCGCCGAGGCAATCCGCATCGAAAACGGCAGCATCACTCCCACCTATATCCAGTACCTGTGGGTGCGCCAGCAGGCCAATCTCGGCGACAAGACCGTCATCTACGTACCCACCGAAACCAACCTGCCCATCCTCGAGGCATCGCGCACGGCAAGTCAGGAGAATTAAGAGCCCGTCTGACCCAACAACAGCCCCCTGTGTGGCGTTATAGTGGTGCCGGAAGGAAAAAACTTTTGGAAATCAGCGTTATTTGGCGTAACTTTGTGCGTTGATTACATAACAGAACCCTCTTAACGCAAACAATAGCTCTGTAACAGCAAAAATACACCACTATGGCTATAAATCCACTCGAACTGAGCGAACAAGAGATTATCCGCCGCAACAGCCTGCAGGCGTTGCGTGATGCCGGCATCGACCCTTATCCCGCTGCCGAATACGAGGTCACCGCATACTCGGACGACATCCGCAACAACTTTGACGACAACCTGCAGCCCCCGCGCCCCGTGCGCGTGGCCGGCCGTATAATGAGCCGCCGCATCATGGGCAAGGCTTCGTTCATGGAGCTGCTCGACTCAAAGGGCCGCGTACAGGTTTATGTGTCACGCGATGACATCTGTCCCGGCGAAAACAAAGACTTATACAACAATGTGTTCAAAAAGCTCATCGACATCGGCGACATCGTCGGCGTCGAGGGCTTTGTGTTCCGCACCCAGACAGGCGAGATAACAGTACATGCCCAGAAACTCACCGTACTGTCCAAGAGCCTGCGCCCGCTGCCCATAGTCAAAGTCAAGGACGGTGTCACCTACGACGCCTTCGACGACCCCGAACTGCGCTACCGCCGCCGCTATGTCGACCTAATCGTCAACGAAGGCGTGCGCGACGTATTCGTGAAACGCTCGGGGGTAATACGCTCGATGCGCAACTTCTTCGACGCCCACGGCTTCATGGAGGTCGAGACACCCATCCTGCAGCAGCTGGCCGGCGGTGCGTCGGCACGCCCCTTCATCACCCACCACAACAGCCTCGACATCGACCTGTACCTGCGCATCGCCCTCGAGCTGTACCTGAAGCGCCTGATTGTGGGCGGTTTTGACGGAGTTTACGAAATCGGCAAGAACTTCCGCAACGAGGGCATGGACCGCACCCACAACCCCGAGT
>CAZETN010000337.1:0-1587 GCA_964514475.1 uncultured Bacteroides sp. | reverse complement strand
TCCCGCTGGGGACCCGAAGGCGGTGTTCCTTAAATCGAGGACATTCCCGCCGACCAGCTTGACAAGGCCCGCGAGTTGCACCGCGCGCTTGTAGAGGCTGCCGCCGAAAACGACGCGGCACTGATGGAAAAATTCTTCGAGACCGAACAGCTTACCGAGGACGAGATGCGAGAAGGAATCCGCAAGGGGCTTGTGTCGCAGAGCATTTATCCTGTCTTCTGTGTGTCGGCGCTCAAAGACATGGGCGTGCGCCGCATGATGGAATTCCTGGGCAACGTGGTGCCTTTCTGCGACGAAATGCCCGCTCCTGTCAACACCGCAGGTGAAGAAGTCAAACCGGATGCCAACGGCCCGCTCAGCATATATATGTACAAGACAACCGTCGAGCCGCACATCGGCGAAGTCTCGTATTTCAAAGTTATGTCCGGTACCCTCAAAGCTGGTGCCGACCTGGACAATGTAACCCGTGGCTCAAAAGAACGCATCGCCCAGTTGTACTGCGTATGCGGACAAATCAAGACCCCGGTCGACGAACTGCAGGCCGGTGATCTGGGCGCTACGGTAAAACTCAAGGACGTGCGCACCGGTAACACTCTTGACGAAAAAGGCTGCGACTACCAGTTCGATTTCATAAAATTCCCGGCCCCCAAGTACCAGCGTGCCATCCGCCCCGTCACCGAGGCCGATGCCGAAAAACTGATGCAGATACTCACACGTATGCACGAGGAAGACCCTACATGGGTAATCGAGCAGAGCCGCGAGCTCAAGCAGACAATACTTTCGGGCCAGGGCGAGTTCCACCTGCGCACCCTCAAATGGCGCGTTGAGAACAACGACAAACTCCCCATCGTGTTCGAAGAGCCCAAAATTCCCTATCGCGAGACAATCACCAAGGCCGCACGCGCCGACTACCGTCATAAGAAACAGTCTGGCGGCTCGGGCCAGTTCGGCGAGGTACACCTCATCATCGAGCCTTACACCGAGGGAATGCCCGCTCCCGACTCGTACCGCTTCGGCAACCAGGAGTTCAAGATGAATGTACGTGACACACAGGAGGTTCCCCTGCAGTGGGGCGGCAAGCTTGTGGTATGCAACTGCATAGTCGGCGGCGCCATTGACACCCGCTTCATACCCGCCATCGTCAAAGGCCTGATGGACCGCATGGAACAGGGCCCTCTGACCGGCTCGTATGCACGCGACGTCCGCGTATGCATATACGACGGAAAAATGCACCCGGTCGACTCCAACGAGATATCGTTCCGTCTGGCAGGCCGCAACGCTTTCAGCGAAGCATTCCGCAACGCCAACCCCAAAGTGCTCGAGCCTGTATACGATGTCGAAGTAATGGTTCCCGGCGACGTCATGGGCGATGTAATGAGCGACCTTCAGGGACGCCGCGCCATCATCATGGGCATGAACTCGGCAAACGGCTTCGAAGTAATCAATGCCAAAGTGCCCCTCAAAGAAATGTCGAGCTACTCCACGGCCCTCAGTTCAATTACAGGCGGACGCTCGTCCTTTACAATGAAGTTCGCAAGCTACGAACTCGTTCCCGGCGACATCCAGGAAAAACTTCTCAAGGAATAC
>CAZETN010000336.1:0-1592 GCA_964514475.1 uncultured Bacteroides sp. | reverse complement strand
TCCAAGAGCAAGGTCAGCCGTCACCGCGGTGACCTGAGCTGGCTCCCCGACCGCAACATCCCGGCCATCGTCGATCTGGAGAACGGTTGCGGCATGGTGCGCACAAACGGCCGTATCGCTTTCGCCTTCAACTATCGCAAGTCGCGTTCTAACATCCAGAATGCCCTTAACCAAATCTGCAATCTGACGACGGTGCATAACGATAAATACGAACTGATTTCGAACGACGTCGAGGTCAACATCGTGTTCTCCATCGCCGGAGGTACCGGTTCGGGCAACTTCCTGGACATGGCCTATCTGGTCAAGGACATCTTCCGGTCACAGGCACTCCCCGAGACATCGAAAATCATCGGATACATGGTATTGCCGGACATATACGAGGCTCAGCTGATGTTCGGCAAGGAGAAACTTTTTCCCAACGGCTGCGGCTCGCTGGTTGACCTCGACTACATGATGCACTTCGTCTTCGACAAGAAGACGCACGTCAATTACCTGACGGAGGAACGCACCCTTGTCGGCACTCCGTTCAACAGTGTCATCGCCATCAGCAACCGCAACCTCAACGGTGATGTTGTCAACCACAGCGACCACCTGTCGCAGATGATGAGCATGGCCATGGTGGTGACCGCCGGCGAACTGTCGAGCGGAATGAACAGCACCGCCAACAACCTTGAGCGCGACATGAACTCGGGAGCCTACGACATTGCCGACAAGCGGGCCATCATAGGCACCCTCGGCATGAGCGAAATCACCTTCCGCGCTTCAGAGCTATCCGCCCTCTACAGCCAGAAGGCCGCCCGCGAACTGGCTGCGGCCATGCTTAATCCCGGCAGCAATGTCAATATCGAAGCCAACACATGGATTGATGCGGTACAGATCCGCGAGAACAACGGTCAGGATCAGGTTATCGACGCCTTGCTCCCCAGACTGTCATACAGCAGATTTACGACCGAGCCAATCCCATGGCCGACATCCGCAATTATCAGGGACTCGCCGGCGTAGCCGTCAATCCCGCCGAAGTGACTGCTAAGATCGATGAACTTGAAAGCCGTGTACAGTCGTCGTTCGGCAATAAAATCCGCAGCCTTGTAAACGCCAAAGGCCCGGTTTACGCCAACGAATTCATCGGCCAGGTACGCTCACAGATTGAGATATGCCTCAAGGAGATGCGCGAAGAGCGCGAAGCATTCCAGAACGCCGTCACCGCACGCGAGAGCGCAATACGCACAGCCATCGAGGAGTACAACGATGCGAACCACAAATTCTTCGGCCGTGAAAAAGCCGTGCGCGAGGCCGAAGAGACTCTTTGCGCAGTCGTCAACAATGCAGTAATCAACAACCGCGAAATCCACCGTCGCAATGGAGCCATAACCTTCTACAACTGGCTGTTGCAACTTATGTCAGAGACCGAGCACAAACTGGCCGACATCGAGACCAATATCCGCAGCGCCTGCCAGATTTTGCGCAACAATATCGCCGCCCTCGGCAGCAATCTCATGGCGCCGCGCGGCATGTTCGAAATCGACCTGACACAGCCATATGTCAATATGGTGGAGGTGCAGCCGGAGGATGTCAACGTCAAACATTTCGTG
>CAZETN010000335.1:0-1596 GCA_964514475.1 uncultured Bacteroides sp. | reverse complement strand
CGAGCCGCATGTTGCCGCCGACCGAGTCGGCCGTAAGGTACGGCCACAGCAGAGTGGCGTCCGAAGTCTCGTTCCAGCGCAGCCCGTATTGCCGTCCGTTAGCGTATGAGGCGCTTCCCCACAGCGTAGACGACTTGTGCTTGAGGTACGTCCCGGCATTTGCCGAAAATGCGCGCTCCCCCGAGCCGAGGCGCGGGTCGATGGCCCGCGTCATAGCCGTGTCGGCCCACTGCACGCCTCCGGCCGAGTATGAACCGGGCAGCATCCACTGTTTCAGCGCAGGATTTGCGTAGGCGGCGTCGGACATCTGCCACATCACCGAGTCGCCCGGCAGGGCGGCGGTGAGGGCAACGGCTATGAGGGGGAGCATCGGCATCTGGCAAACGGGAATAATCTGAGTGCGGGAATTTTATTTTTTCGGAGTGACACCGTCATAAGTGACGACAGTGGCTTTGTCGCCGTTGGTGTTGACGGCGGTGCCCTGCAGCTCTATCTCGCTGGCGATGACGTTGGCGTTGAAGTCGTCGGTGGAGTTGTTGGTGTCCTTGAGGATGGCACGGCCGTCGTCGGTGACTGTAAGCAGCTTGCGGCGCACACTGTGGAAGAAGCGGTCGGGGTCGTTGAACAAGGTACCGCACGACGTCCAGCCGCAATCTACGGCAGGCGAGGTGATGTTCCACTGGTACTCGGTCTCCACGCTTGTGCTCACATAGTCGAGGATGTACCGGTTGTCGACCTTGTATGCCTGTTTCGACATCGGGAAGGTGCCGGCCGCGGTGACCATGTTATACTTGTACTCGTACTTGTTGTTGTCCAGATATGTCTGTCCGGCCTGAGGCAGACGGGCAATGCCGTAGCACTTGAAGCCGCGGTTGTGGAGCATGAAGATGGTTTTGGTGTAGCAGTAAACCTTGTCGAGGTTGGGAGCAGGTGCGTCGATGTCGGTGACATTGGGGTTTGATGACTCGTCGTACCATTCGAAGTCGGCATGGCTCAGGTCGAACGACAGAGGGTTTGACGTGCGGTGGTCGATGGCGATGTCCGCGATGGTGAAGTACTCGCCGGGCTGCACGGGGTGATCCTTGCCCGAGCCCGGCACAGTATAGAGGGCGTCAACGGCCACTTCCTTGTCGCGGTTGTCGGGGTCGAGGTCGGCGTACTTGGTGGTTGTCATGAAATCGGTCTCGAACAGAGTCACTCCGTCGGCGTACAGCACATGGTCGGTGTTGTTGTAGAGTTTGATGTACTGGTCGCCGATATATTGCTTGCCGGCCGCGGTCTTGGTACCCGAGAAGAAGATTTCGGCGATGATGAGATCGTTGCCGGGAAGAT
This sequence comes from uncultured Bacteroides sp., assembly GCA_964514475.1. GTDB lineage: Bacteria > Bacteroidota > Bacteroidia > Bacteroidales > Muribaculaceae > CAG-873. The sequence continues at coordinate 264 of CAZETN010000335.1, read as the reverse complement.
TGAGATAGGCGGTCAGGCGCACGGGAGTTCCCTTTGCGTCGATGGTCACCGAAGTGGCGTTGGCGCGCAGTTCGCCTGTAAGTCCGTCATGAAGTTGCACGTCGGCGCGGTAGGCGATGTTGTACAGACCCGGTTCCACATTTATGGCGGCGGCGTCGGTAAATGTCGACTGTACTCCTGTGGTGACGTTTGAGAATACGTACTGCTCGTTGGAGACGGAAGTCACTTCGGAGGGTCTTTCTATAGAAACAGGAACTTCGACAA
>CAZETN010000334.1:0-1598 GCA_964514475.1 uncultured Bacteroides sp. | reverse complement strand
AGGACGCCACGGCATATATCCGCGCGGGCCTTTATAAAAACGTAGTGGGCGGCTGCGCCGAAACGATGTCGGCAAGGAACAACTACAAGGACCGTCAGACATGTGCCCTGTTCGGTGACGGCGCCGCCGCCGTGCTGGTGCAGCCCACCGAAGAGCCCGGCATGGGCGTCATCGACGCCGTGCTGCATGTGGACGGCGCCGGCCTCGAATACCTGGTAATGCCCGGCGGCGGATCCGTGCGTCCCACCACACAGGAGACCCTGGACAAGGACATGCACTATCTGTTCCAGGACGGCCGCCACGTATACAAACACGCCGTAACCGACATGCTCACAAGCACCCTCGATGTCATGGGCCGCAACAACCTCAGCGTCGAGGACATCGACTACCTCGTACCCCACCAGGCCAATCTGCGTATCATCGAGGCTGTGGCCCAGAAAGCCGGTGTGCCCATGGAGAAAGTCCTGGTCAACATCCAGTACCGCGGCAACACCTCGGCAGCCTCCATCCCCATCTGCCTGGACGAATGCAAGAATCAGCTCAAGAAGGGCGACAAGATCATACTCACCGCCTTCGGTGCAGGTTTCACCTGGGGCGCCATGTATCTGGTCTGGGACCTCTGATTTTTTCAGAGCCTCCGCATGCCGGCATGTAAAAAAATCGCACAAGGATAGCACAATTGCCGTGCTATCCTTGTTTTATAATATGCGGCCCTTAAGGGCATGTACATAAACTCATACGCCGCCCTGTACGCCGGAATGCGGGCCGGGCCGCACCGCACGCCGCCACCGGCATGTATCACAACAACTCTTAACCCTGACTGACATGAACACCGAAAACAACACCATCACAGCCCACCGCGCGGGCTTCGTCAACATCGTAGGAAATCCCAACGTGGGCAAGTCCACGCTGATGAACGACCTCGTGGGCGAACGCGTATCAATCATAACCTCGAAGGCTCAGACCACACGCCACCGCATCATGGGCATCGTCAATACACCCGAATACCAGATTGTCTTTTCGGACACGCCAGGCGTGCTGGCGCCCAAATACAAACTGCAGGAGTCGATGCTGAACCAGAGCGAAGGTGCCCTGACCGATGCCGACGTGCTGCTGTACGTGACCGACGTGGTCGAAAATCCCGAGAAGAACGCCGAGTTTCTGGCCAAAGTGGCACGCGAAACCGTACCTGTGCTGCTGGTGATAAACAAAATCGATCTGGTGAAGAGCCAGGAGGAACTTGAAGGCATCGTGGACCGCTGGAGCCGCATTCTGCCCAACGCCAAGGTATTCCCCACCTCGGCAAAGGAGCATTTCAACACGGGCAACCTCATGGACACCATTGTGTCGCTGCTGCCCGAGCATGCCCCTTATTTCGGCAAGGACGCCCTCACCGACAAGCCGGCACGATTCTTCGTCACCGAAATCATACGCGAGAAAATTCTGCTCAACTACGACAAGGAAGTACCATATGCCACAGAGGTTATCGTTGAAAAATTCGACGAAAAAGAGCATTCGATAGACGTTATGGCCGTAGTGTGTGTGGAAGGCGAGTGGCGGAAAGGCATCATCATCGGCGGCGGCGGCGAAAGAGGGAA
>CAZETN010000333.1:0-1602 GCA_964514475.1 uncultured Bacteroides sp. | reverse complement strand
CGACTCGGCAAGGTATGCGGTAACGAGATATTTCTCGGTCTCAGTGCCTTTCAGACGCTTTACTTTTTGGTCCATATTATATAAGGTTAGTAGTTTGACTTAGATATACAACAAGAGCGAGCCCGCCGGGGTTCGCTCTGCCTGTATATTTTTGTCAGAAATATCTCCTAAGCTCCTGCAGCTCACTAATCCATATCGCGGAGCACCGGAAAATCAGGCCGAAGCCGCGCAAGTGCGTCCAGGTCGAGCGACGCCATGACCGCTCCTGAATGCCGGCTGTCGACGCCTATGCTTTTCCCGGCAGGCGAGCATATGACAGTCTGACCGTCGTACGTGCCCATGTCATCGGAACCGGCACGGTTGGCGCCAACGACATAACACTGGTTCTCGATTGCACGAGCCGCCAGAAGTGTTCTCCAGGCAAACTCGCGTGCCTGAGGCCAGTTTGAAGGTATCAACAACAGGTCATAGGGATTGTCGGCGCGATTGCGCAGCCAGCAAGGAAACCGCAGGTCGTAACATATGGCCATCGTCACATTGCATCCACGGAAACGGACTACCGGGGGGCGTGACTCGCCGGCGCCCAGAACGCGCCTCTCGCTGGACAGACAAAACAGATGTCTCTTGTCATAAAAAGTTATTTCGCCCGAAGGCTCAACAAAATAACACCGGTTGCGGTACGAAAAGCAACCGTCAGTACCGCGCCGGGCATGGAGCACCGAACCACATATGGCGGCATTGATTTCGGCCGCAAGCGCCATCATGGTGTCAAGCGAGGGGTGGGAGGTCTCATTGTCGGCGAGTTCGGCCAGCTGACCCGGGTCACTGACAAAACCCGTCGAGAACAACTCGGGGAGCACTACAATGTCGGCTTGGCCGCGCAAACCGTGGACTATGCGACTTACCGTATAAAGATTTTCCTTGCGGTCGGCCCAGGCAATATCGAGGTCTACCGCCGCAACATTCAAGATATGTGATGACATTGGGGTTGAGGTTACGGATTGTCAGTACTGAACTGTTCGTGATTTTTTCCTCGCGGAGCTGCAGCACGGTAAAACGACTTTATACGGGCCATGTCGGCATCGACATCTCCCGTGGGGTGAAAAACGGTGTCAATAACGATGGTTTTTGTGCCGAAATCGATTATACCCAGCTCAATAGGGATACCGGCCTCGTAGGCGATATGCAAAAAACCCGTGTGCCAGCGGGTAACACGTTTACGCGTGCCCTCGGGAGTGATGGCCAGTACAAGACGCTGCGAGGCCGCAAACTTTGAGACGAGTATCTGTGTCAGCGACGGGCCCCCTTTGGCGCGTTTTACGGGCACACCGCCGATAGCTTTGAAAATCCAACCCAAAGGCGGAAAAAACCATGATGACTTCATCAGAAACCCGGCACGACGTCCCACCGCGGCATAAGCCAGCTTGCCGAGAATAAAATCCCAGTTACTGGTGTGCGGAGCTACGCATATCAGCATCTTGGGGTAGTCGGGGGCGGTTATCGACACCTTCCACCCAAAAGTCTTTAAGACAAAGCCAAAGAAGTTCATAAGTAAGTCGTAAAAATTAATTTATACTAAGCCGCATGGGCAAAGTTGATATT
>CAZETN010000332.1:0-1606 GCA_964514475.1 uncultured Bacteroides sp. | reverse complement strand
GATGAAGCCGCTGAGATCTATCGAGCCTCGGCTCGACACAATCACATTCTCGGCATTGCTTATCTCGACAGCCATCGACATCAGGTTCACTTCGCCGGTAGCGCCGGCTTCGGGGCCCGGCTTGACCTCGTCATGACAGGCCGCAAGCGGCAGAGTCATGACAGTGCCAAGCAGTATGGCTATTATTGACAGTAGCTTGGGTTTCATTTTTGTTTGCTAATGTATTATTGATGTGACGGTTATCAGTATTCAAATGTCAGGTTGTCGACAACCAGCGTTGCTCCGTGGCGCGCCGACTCATACCGTCCGTTGAAGGTTGATACGGCGATATCGTTCTCGCGGCTCTTGTCTGACGAACAGAACATGATGCGTACGGCAGTAGCCTTGGCCGCGTCGGCTATATATTCGACAGGGACACTGAAGGCGGTATACGACGATGCCGCGCCAAGTTTGGCCGAACCTGTACCGATAACGGTGTTGCCGCTCATCACCTGTACGCTCACCGTACCCTTTTCAGCTGTGTCGCCGGGATCATTGGTATAAATGTAAAAACCTTTGAGTGCTGCGGGACGGCTGCTGAAAGCCGTACCTTCGTTATAGGTCTCGCTGCCGTCGGTGTAGGCATATGTGCCGAGGAACATTTTGCCGGCCGAAACGCGGCTGATATCAGGAATATTGTGATTATAATGCTCGTCCGACCCGACAAACTCCTTGCGCCATACACCGGGTACGCTTCCGGCGGGATCCCAGGCCACGTTACGGATTACCATGGCGTTGGCACCCGACTGAGCCGTAAAGCCTGCATACGAGGACGGTGTCTCCGAACCGCCGCCGGTGCCGAGGACGCGGATATTGGGCACTGTCGACACCCAGTTGAGGGTGGTATTGAATGTCGAAGGAACGACGAAGAGGGAATTTCGGGTAGACGATGAGGTTGTCTTGGCATTGACCGAGGCCCAACCTGCAGGTTCGCTGATGGTATATGTCAAGGTTGTCTGATAGTTGATACCGGCCGATATGCTCCACTTGCCGTTTTGCTCGAGCGAGCTTTCACTGAGCGTGACGCCAAGAGTCTCGAAATCGCCGTTGGGCACGCCGGCGGCGGCTTCGGTGGTGAATTCGACAGGTATGCAACTCTGGTTGACATCGCCGGTGACACTCACGCGCACTGTATATTTGGTGCCGGGTGTCAGACCGTCAAAGGCAAGACGGTTACCGCTTACACTGGCGTTGGCTTTGACAAAATTCGTACCGTCCGAAGATACGAAGACCGTGGCCAGCCGGGCAAGTTCGTCAGCACTGCCCTGAGCATACGCCATGGTCACTGTGGCGCGACGCGCCCAGATATCCTTGGCTTCGTACGAGACGCTGTAGTCGGGTGCTACACGGTTTACGGTAAGTGCCTCCGAATTCTTGACGGCAGTCACAGCACGTACAGTCACGGCCTTCGAGTCGGCCGGAACTTCAACTGTCACATTATATATATTCTCGGAAGCTCCTTTTTCAATCGAGACGGTCTTTGCATCGTTCCATGTGCCGCGGTCGTTGCCGAGCTGAATCTTGACACTGCCCGAGGGGTTGTCGCCGTTATAGCTGAGTTCGAAAC
>CAZETN010000331.1:0-1606 GCA_964514475.1 uncultured Bacteroides sp. | reverse complement strand
TACCGCAGCTGGTGTAACTGGGATTTATGGGCCCCTTCTCGTTAAGTCCTCAGAAGCGTGTCCTCGAAGTAGCCATCCGTACCATCAACGGTGCCACCAACGGCGACATATACCGGCGATTCTTTGCCGAAGGCATGCTGCTGCTTGCCGTCGCCACGGTTGTCTCGCTCCCGGTTACGGTATGGATTGTGACGGGACTTTCGGATGTGACAGGCATGTCCTTCTATGGCGACTCGGTAGGTGTGGCCGCAGTGATGACTGTCGTCATAATCGCCATGATGATTATCGCCGGTATATACGCACCTGCCCGCAAAGCCGCCGCAATCAGCCCGGCCGAGGCCCTGAAGGATATGTAAACAATTAGTAATCAGCAATTGGCCGGCTGGCTCAATTTTTATTGCAATGAATAAGCTTTTTCTACTGATGATAGCGACAGCCGCGTTGCTTCTCCCCGCCCGGGGAGAAGCACGCGGGCTGAAGCTGACACTTGACGACGCCATCGCCATGGCCCGGGTACAGAGTGTGGACGCTGCTGTCGCGCTGGACGAACTGAAGACGGCATACTGGCAGTGGCGCAGCTATCGCGCCGACCGCTTGCCCGAAATAAGCCTGTCCGGAACGCTGCCGTCGTATAACGACCGCTATACTTCGTATATGAACGAGGCTGGCGAATACAGTTTTGTGCGAACCCATAATCTTGACGCTCAGGCACAGCTGTCGGTGAGCCAGAACATTCCCTTTACGGGAGGCAGTCTGAGCCTCAGCACCTCGCTCGACTACATGAGGCAGTTCGAGGACGGCGGTTCGAACCGTTTCCTGACCATACCTGTGGCCCTGACCCTCGAACAGCCCATTTTCGGCGTCAATACTTTCAAGTGGGACAACCGCATCGAGCCGGTGCGCTTTTCGGAGGCGAAAGCCGCCTTTCTGAGCGCCACCGAGGATGTGGCGCTGACGACGGTAAACTACTTTTTCACCTTGGTGATGAGTCACGAGAATGTCGCCATTGCCGAACAGAACCTCGAAAACGCCCGCAAACTGTATGCTGTCGCCGTGGAAAAACGCAAGATGGGGCAGATCAGCGAAAACGACCTGCGGCAGATGGAGCTGAATGTGCTCGAGGCACAGTCCGACCTCACCGACTGCAGCAGCACCCTCAAAAGCGACATGTTCGCCCTGCGGTCCTTTCTTGACCTGGGCGAGGATGTCGAAATCGAACCGGTGGTCCCCGAAAACGTACCTGCGGCAAACGTTACCTACAGCGATGCCCTGGAGCGTGCCCTGGCCAACAACAAATTCGCCAGGAACATCTGCCGCCGTCAGCTCGAGGCCGACTACGAGGTGGCAAAGGCCAAAGGCGACATGAGGCAGATAAAACTGTTTGCCCAGGCCGGATTTACCGGCACCGACCGCTACTTCAGCGACGCATATTCGCGTCTGCGCGGCAATCAGCTTGTCGAGATTGGTTTTTCGATACCTCTGGTGGACTGGGGTAAGCGCCGCGGCAAGGTGAAGGTGGCCGAGAGCAACCGCCGCGTCATGCAGCGCCGTCTGCGCCAGGAGTCGCTGGACTTCAACCAGGAACTGTTTGTACTGGTCGAGCGTT
>CAZETN010000330.1:0-1626 GCA_964514475.1 uncultured Bacteroides sp. | reverse complement strand
GTAGCTGATAGGCTCGCGGGCGGCCTTAACATACGGCGGCACATCCTTGTTGATAAGGGCGCCTCCCTGTATCATCACATGGGCGCCGAGATGGCAGAACTGATGTACAAGAGTTCCTCCGGCGATAACGGCAAAGTTGTCGACTATCACCTCGCCGGCAAGCTGCGTGGCATTGCTGAGTATGACATTGTTACCCACTTTACAGTCGTGGGCGACATGGCTGTACGCCATAATAAGACAGTTGCTGCCGACCTCGGTCTTGCCTTTCGACGCGGTACCGCGGTTTATGGTCACACACTCGCGCAGCGTAGTGTTGTCGCCGACAATGGCAAGCGTCTCCTCGCCACGGAACTTGAGGTCCTGCGGAACCGCGCCGATTACGGCACCGGGAAATATTGTGCAGTTTTTGCCTATGCGCGCTCCTTCGAGGATTGTGACATTGCTGCCGATACGCGTGCCCTCGCCGATTTCGACGTTCTGGTCGATGGTGACAAACGGATCGATGACCACACTCGGCGCTATTCGGGCGGCGGGATGGATATACGCTAACGGTTGTTTCATTATATGATATTATTGGTTCTGAACCGGTGGTATCAGGTAAGTTGAAGATCTTATTCTGATACTTGGTTATATAGAGTTATAACGCCGGTCCATGCAGTTTATTGTCTCACAAACGGCCGACTCGTTGTAGCTCAGCGATTTTTGATAATCTGCGCCATGAACTCGGCCTCGCAGGCAAGTTTTTCGCCAATAAAGGCGCGCCCTTTCATCATGGCGCAGCCGCGGCGCAACTCGGTAAGGAACGACACATGGAAGATAAGTGTGTCGCCCGGCACAACCTTCTGTCTGAACTTTACATTGTCAATCTTCATGAAGTATGTGCTGTAATGGTCGCTGTCCTCAACCGAGGACAGCACGAGCAGACCGCCGGTCTGTGCCATGGCCTCAATAATGAGCACGCCGGGCATTATGGGCTCATCGGGGAAGTGTCCCTGGAAGAAAGGCTCGTCGTTGGTTACATTTTTCACGCCGACTATATAAGAGTCCGTCTTGTCGATGATTTTGTCGACAAGCAGGAAGGGGAAGCGATGCGGCAGATGCTTGCGGACCTCGATATTATCCATCAGCGGCGCCTTATTCGGATTATATACCGGCGCTATGACGTCCATGCGCTTGACATCGCGACGCAGTTCTTTGGCAAGACGGGTGTTGATGCCGTGACCGGGGCGCGTTGCGAGGACACGACCCTTGAGAGGGCGCCCGATAAGGGCGATGTCGCCGATTACATCCAGCAGTTTGTGACGCGCCGGCTCGTTGTCCGAAGTCAGCGGTTTTTCGTTGATAAACCCATACTGCGACACATGTTTGTGGGGAACATTCATCATGTCGGCGATGCTGTCCAGATGTTCCTGGCTCAGAGGCGAGTCATAGATGACAATCGCGTTGTCGAGGTCGCCGCCCTTGATAAGATTTGCCTTAAGCAGATTTTCAATCTCGCGGACAAAGACAAATGTGCGGCTCGCGGCTATCTCTTTGGTGAAATCGCCTATATGCTCAAGTGTGGCATACTGGTTGCCGAGTCCAGGCGCGTTGTAATTGATTTTGACATCGACCGAGAACTCATCG
>CAZETN010000329.1:0-1627 GCA_964514475.1 uncultured Bacteroides sp. | reverse complement strand
ATATATCCGTGAACGTTATCCGGCTTTCGCCTTCACGTGCGACGACTATCCGCGGCTGCTGGCATTCATGGCACAGGACAAGAAGAACGATAGTCCCGACGCCATCAACTTCACGCTGCTGCACGCTCCCGGTCAGCCCGTAATAGATGTGACCGTCGCACCCGACAAAATCACCGCCTCCCTCGACGTATACCGCGACCTCATGGTCCTGTAACACCGTCCGCAATCATGATGAAAATCCAGCTTTCACCCGCCAGACAGCAGTATCTTGCCGTCCTGCGCAGCCACCCCCACATCTCCGTGCTCTTCGTATGCCTGGGCAACATATGCCGCAGTCCGGCAGCCGAAGGGGTGTTGTCGCGCATTGTCGACGAACACCACGCCTCTGACCGGTGGACAATCGACTCGGCCGGGATTGGCCGCTGGCATGTCGGCCAGTTGCCGGACTCGCGCATGCGTCTGCACGCAAGACAACGCGGACTCGACCTTGTACATCACTGCCGTCAGGTGCGCTCTTCCGACTTCGGCGTGTTCGACCTCATCATAGGCATGGACGCCCAGAATATATCGGACCTGCGACACCTTGCCCCTACGGCAGAGGCCGAGACGCGCATCTTTCCCATGGCAGCTTTCCTGCCCGCGTCGTCGCACTACGACTACATCCCCGACCCCTATTACGAAGGCGCCGAGGGCTTCGAACTTGTACTCGACCTTCTCGATACCGCGTGCCTCAATCTTTATACCGCCCTAACCGAAGCATAGCTCCGGGCCTATGACAGGGCGCCGACAGCCGGTATTCCGTCCATGGGATGCCGGCCACACGTATTCAATATGGATGCCCGGGAGCTGCGGACCCGGTGCCTCCGGTTACAATATTGCTCAAAAATCCGAGAATTATCTTCTACATGTAAGCACACAGTCCGCATCGATGATAATTAAACAAAAAAAAGAGGTGTCTCGCGACAACTCTTTTCGTTAAACCTTTATCTTAATCTAATACTATGAAAAACACACTTACAAAAGTAAGATTTTTTTATTTAGTAGCAATCACCCCCCCCCCCGTTTTAACTTATTTTAACCAAAGAAAACACGTTTTCAGTTGCTTCGCCACACATCCGCAGCCTGCGGAAAAACGCGCTTCACGAATGGCGCGCACATGCACGGAAAACGGCGTCCGGCAGCCATCGGCGACGGTACGGCGCCGTTTTACATGCGCGTTGAACGGCTCAGGATGTCAATTACGTTTTTTTGTTCCGTAATTCCGGATTTTTGCTTAACTTTGCGTGATAGGTATGCGCCAAGGCGACATAACCGCGTTTGTACTGACATAATACCCCGAATATATGAGTGACTTCTATAATGACATCGGCGACGAAAACCGCGCTCCGGGCGTATTCCGCCGCGGCGCCGACGACGGCTGGCGCATGGGACTCCTGATGTCGGCGATTTTTCTGGCAGCCGCATATTCGGCGCAAGTACCCCTTCTGGGGCTGCTGTCACTGCTGCTCATGATAGCCGTGCCCGTAGTGGCCTACCTGTGGCTCAGGCGCGACTGGCTCAAATGGCCGCGCATGCGCTTTTTCAGCGCCGCATGGATGCAGGGTATCTGCCTGTTTTTCTTCGGCTC
>CAZETN010000328.1:0-1636 GCA_964514475.1 uncultured Bacteroides sp. | reverse complement strand
CAATCGATGTCGAACTCACAAGCAGCCGTGACAGCGGCGACAGCAGCGAGCTCACGAAACATATGCCCGGGGTAGCGAAACGCGCCCACCGCATGGGGTAATGATTGGCATATAGTTTCGGCAGAATTTCACCGAACAGCAGGATAAGGAAAGTCAGCAGTATTGTCGGCAGCACAAAGCTCCATATAGCCGGCATCCCCGCAAACAGTGGCCCGAGAGCGAAGTTGGTGAGCACCACAATGGTCACGTTCACAAGATTGTTGGCTATGAGTATTGTCGCAAGCAGCCGTTCGGGGGTCTTGAGCAGACGCAGGGTACGCTCGCCCGAGGGTGTTTCCTCAAGGGCCTCACGCTGCGAGTCGTCAAGCGAGAAAAACGAAATTTCGCTGCCGGAGATAAAACCGGAAAAAAGCAGACACAGGCATGCTATGACCAGAGCCACGATCTGCGAAACCGTAAGGGAGCCGGGCGCCACCGCTGCAAGCAACTGCAGCGCCTGCCCTGTTGGCAAAGGGTCGGGAGACATCTCAAAAAATGGATAATTGAATTAATTAGCTTATAGGAAATAATTGACCGGACTTATCGGATGCTTTATCAATTCGTATATTTACCTATGGATAAAGGTAGTCAGCGAGTCAATCCGGAAAACATCGCAGCAGGTATCATATCAGTACTGCCTGTTCTTTTCGAGCAGGCGCGCAAGCGTGGCCACGCCGGTGCCGGCCGGTTCCCTGATGACATGAACCCAGTCGGGTACCTGTGCCGGATTGGGGTCGATATAGTATACCGGCACGCCGGGGCGCACATAGCGTATCAGCGCCGCAGCCGGGTAAACGACAAGACTTGTGCCGATTACGACAAAAATGTCGGCCTGGCGCACAATCTCGGCCGCAGGCTCGAAATTCGGCACGGCTTCCTGAAAAAACACGATATGGGGACGCACATGATGCCCCTGTATGACGGTATCCACACCGGTATCCAGGCTGCCGCCGTTGTCATCAGGAAGCGTGAACGTGAGGCCGGGGTCGTCGGTGGCCTCCATCTTCATCAGTTCGCCGTGCAGATGCAGCACGCGGGTAGAGCCCGCGCGCTCATGCAGATTGTCGACATTCTGGGTGATGACATCGACATCGAAATCATGCTCGAGGGCGGCCAGTGCCAGATGCCCGGCATTCGGACGCGCCTCCACCAGCTCGTGTCGCAGTTTATTGTAAAAACGGTGTATTAGCGCGGGGTCGGCCAGGTATCCGTCGTGCGAGGCTACCTGCATCACCGGATAACGGTCCCACAGACCGCCGGCATCGCGGAATGTCGCTATTCCCGACTCGGCCGACATACCGGCCCCGGTTGAAATCACAAGTTTCTTCTTCGCTTCCATCTGTCTGAAATTAAACGGGTGGGACTCTGTGCGCCGGCTACGCGAGCACATCGTAGTTGAAGACAGCCTCGACTATGAACAGATTGCGGATTTCGGTGCGCGGCACTTCCATATCGTCGTAGTCGGGGTTGAGGCTGTGCAGTATCACCATCGACGGATTGCTGTGGCGCCGCAGAATTTTTACCATACGGTAGTCTTCGAGCACCACCACGGAGGTCTGCCCCCAGAATATGGTGCCCGAAACCGCCGCCTGACGTA
>CAZETN010000327.1:0-1638 GCA_964514475.1 uncultured Bacteroides sp. | reverse complement strand
CCCGATGCCGACATTTCGTCAAGCATGCGTTTTGTCAGCGGCATGATCACTATCATGTCGCTTTCGCGCATACCCGGCATCGAGGCGTGCAGGTACTGTATGAGTTCGGGGTTTACTCCTGCACCGTTCAGGGCCACTATGTCATCGGGGTTGATGTCGTATTCCTTTATCTGCTCGTCGGTTATGGGGCGGCTCAGGGCCACGGCATACTGCCACTGTGCGTTTTCGGGCTGTGGCTGTGGTTTGCCGTCGATGTATATCACATCGTTCTTTATGGACAGGCGCTCGCCAGGCAGCCCTACGACGCGCTTGACAAAGTTGGTGCGCCGGTCGACGGGACGGTATTTTACCTTGCCGAACTTCTCTGTATTGGTATTTACTTCGGCCCAGCCGTATTTTTTGACAAGAAGATCGTAGTACTCGGGCGACTCCTCGTATTTCGACGCCACGGTGTCGCCGGCAGGGAAATTGAACACGACGATATCGTTGCGCTCGACACTGCGCAGGCCCTTGAGACGCCTGTATTCCACTTCGGGCCATGAGGTGTAGCTGTCGCCGCCTACCACGGGCAGAGTGTTGTGGGTAAGCGGAAAATGAACCGGAGTTATGGGCACACGCGGGCCGTAGACCATCTTGTTGACCCACAGGTAGTCGCCGGTAAGCAGTGTCTTCGCAAGCAACGATGACGGAATCTGGTAGTTCTGTCCCACAAAGGCGAAGACAAAGTAGACCAGTATCAGTGCGTATACGATTGCGTCGACCCACGACATCAGAGACCGCACCGTCTTCGACTTTGAGTGTTTCCACCAGGTAAACGGTATGTAGCCGGTGATGTAGATGTCGATCAGCAGCGGCAGCCCCAGCAGGAACCAGTAGTTGTTCATCCACACCACCCAGGCAAGGTAGAGCAGAGCTACCAGCGCGAACCGCACCCACCGCGTCGTACGCGTGGCCGCCATGCGCCCCCGCAGCGACTTGTCGTCGCGCTCGTGATTACGGTTGTCTCCGTTTTCCTTAGTAATATTGCCGTTTTCCGAAGCCACGCCGGCTTCGCGGTATTCGTCGTTTGCCATTCTGTCGTATTAATTATTGAATGCCTCTCAGCCACACGGTGTGGGGGGAGTGCCTGTATCAACTCACAAATTTAACGTTTTTCTCCGAAATCCACAAAAACCGTGCCATAGTCATGGATAAATATACCGCTATTTATCGAAAAGATAAGGAAAAAAACGAGAATGCCGGTATAACCGTTCAGAAGTGTTAAAATATTGGGGGCGCCCCGCCGGATGCGGTAATTTTGCATAAAAGAGCAGGCAAGCGGCATAAAAGGTGGTAAAATACCTCAAAATCACATAAGTGACGGAATGTGCCGGATATCAAAGCGATGTCTGACTCCTGTTTATTGTTTAATGTCAAATTGTGAAAGTATGTTGAAAGAGAATGTAACGAGGAGAGGAAGTCTGCAGGTGAAAGAGTGTCTGAACCTGAGGCTGAAGCGCGGAACGACGGATGTGCTTGAACCGGTAGGACCGGCGAGGCAGGTGGCTGAGCAAGGCTGGGAACCGTTGTTCCGTGACGGTTCGCGCCTGCTGGTCACTGAAAGCGGAAGCCTTCGCATCGGATGGACTTCGCTCGATG
>CAZETN010000326.1:0-1644 GCA_964514475.1 uncultured Bacteroides sp. | reverse complement strand
CTGAGTTCTTCAAATTTATTGCCTAATTTTGCACTTGCAGGTAGAATCTGCGGATGGCTCGACGCCATCCGGCCAATCAGCTCAACCGCAGTGGAAGTAGCGGTTGACGAGGTCCTGCATGCGGGCGTCGTCGTGCATGGCCTGGTCGGCTTCGTTTTGGTCAAACGAGCGGAGGCCGGCGATAACGCCATCAATTGCGGCGGGGTCGAAAACTCCATGGGCTTCGAAAATACGGCGTACTTTCTCAAGTTCGTCGGCGCTCTGGGAGCAGTTGACGGGCAGTTGGGCCAGACGCTCGAGGATGGTTGCGTTTTCGGCGTTATGGATGTTGACGTCTACGTAAGTCTTTTCGGCGATTTCGAGGCCGTTTTCGAGTTCGATTCCGTAGCGCAGTGCCACGGCCAGACTTGCCATCAGCATGTATACGTCGGCCGAGCCGTCGGCCGAGCGTATTTCGACAGTCTGTTTCTGTGTCGTGTCGAGTGTAAGTTCTGTCGAGCCGGGATTGAGGACCGCGCACATGTCCTTATCGGTGGTCCAGCCGAGGGGCACGCGGACAAGTACCGAGCGGTTGCGGTCACCCCAGCATACGTTTGTCGGCGCCTCCTGCTGGGGTACCAGGCGGAAGTAACTCGTGGGGTTTGTGTTGCCGAAGGCGGTGATGGCGGGAGCAAGTTCCATGAGACCTGCGATGGCGCGTCGGGCGCTTTCGCTGCGTTTACGGTTTTTGTCCAGCATCATGTTGTGTCCGTCGGCATCGACCATGCGCATGTGAATGTGCAGTCCCGAGCCGGCTTTTCCTGTGGTGATTTTCGGGGCGAATGTCACGTCAAAGCCTTTCTGCCACGCCAGGTTGCGGATTATCCATTTTGCAAGCACAAGGGTGTCGGCGGCATTTTCAGCATCCACAGGCAGGAACTCGATTTCGTTCTGCTCGTACACCACGCCGTTGAGCGTAAAGTTGCCTACTTCGCTGTGTCCATATTTTATCTGGCCGCCGGTCTGTGCTATGTAGTCCATGCAGGTAATGCGCAAATCGTTGAATTTAGCGAACGGCGCCGACTCATGGTAGTTGCGCTGGTCGGTGGCTGGAAACTGTCCGTCGTCCTGTTTGATGACGTAATATTCAAGTTCGCCCATGCACTGGAAGGTGAGACCGGTGGAACGGGTGAACTCGGCGCATGCTTTTTTGAGGGTGTGCTCGGGTGACGACTGCAATGGGTTTCCGTCTTTGTCAAAGAATGAGCACAGCATTGTAACCGTCGGGATGGCGGCGAAGGGATCTACGAATGCCGTGGAGAAACGCGGGAGAACGTACAGGTCGCTCGAACTTGCCGAGATAAAGGGGAACAGCGATGAGCCGTCGACGCGTTCGCCCAACGACAGTATGGTCTCGAGGTAATCGAGCGAATTAATGACGAAGTTGAGCGTCTTAAGGCGTCCGTCACCGGCGGGATACATAAAGTTGACCATCCGGATGTCCTTTTCGGTGATGAAGCGGACAATATCCTCTCGGGTAAAGTCTTTCATGGGTTTCTGCAGGAACTGCACCAGCAGGTTCTTGCTCAGTGCTACAGTTTTGTCCATTCTTGTTGGTTAGATTTAAGTGAACTTATAGATATGATATTGCTTGAATGGTAGATG
>CAZETN010000325.1:0-1663 GCA_964514475.1 uncultured Bacteroides sp. | reverse complement strand
CCACAACACCGCCCCCATCCCATCCCCCCCCACCTCCCGCCCCACCCGATCGTACTTCCCACCCTGCACGCGTATAGCTAAACTGCGAATGAGGATTCGATTGTCAATCATAATGCCGAAAAGTATGCGCGCCGCGAGGTAGTGGAACCGACAACCGAAGATCGCGTGTCGGCAAACGGGCGAGGCGAATACGTACAGGAGCTGGTTGTAAAATATCATAAGGTGCGTCGCGGCGAGACGCTGGCGAAAATCGCCCGCAAATATGGCGTTTCACAGGCCGAAATCAAGCGTACCAACCGCATCGGCAACAAGGTGCGCCGTGGTCAGACACTTAAAATAAACACATATCGACGCCGTTTCATACCTGCCGCTGCCGAAGTACCTGCCGACAGCACGCAGACTGGGGCCGTTCAGCAGCCTGATTCGATACAGACGGGCAATCCCACACCTGTATCCGAGGCTCCTGATGTCGCTCCCGAGCGACCCAATACCGAAGTCCCGGTCAAGTCGGTGGCCCCGAAGACCGAATCGCGCCGGCGCACGACCGAGGCCAAGCCGGTGACGCACACGATTGCCCGTGGCGAAAATCTTGGGCGCATCGCTGCAAAATACGGTGTCACGGTCGAACAGTTGCGCAAGGCAAACAACATAAAAGGCGACAACATCAAGGCTGGCGATAAACTCACCATTCCCGCCAAAAGTTCGTCAGCCTCCAAGTCATCATCGAAAAGCAAATCCAGGAAGTCGCGCCGCCGTCGCTGACTTGCGGATAACGTCAGTCGCGGTTTTATTTCCAGACAGACCGACTACAGCCATATAATTGCGCCTCGACAGATTTGCGCCGCATCACCTGTTCAATTGATAATACATCCAATCATTAATCACATTTCATAAACAATGCAACACGAAAAAGACGCTAAGCCGCAGGGACTCACCGAGATGGAGGTCCCTTACAGCGATGTCGATCCCGTTGAACTGCCCGAGAACGCGTTCCGCGAGCTTGGCGCCGACGAGACTTACAGGCCGCTGATGCATCCGGCCCGCGATTATCGCGAGGTAACGGTGTACTCTGTGTCTATGGGGCTGATTATGGCGATTATCTTCAGTGCCGCCGCGGCATATCTTGGCTTGAAAATTGGTCAGGTTTTCGAAGCAGCCATACCCATCGCCATTATCGCCACCGGACTTTCTGGTGTCCTCGGCAAGAAAAATCCCCTGGGGCAGAATGTTATCATACAGAGTATAGGCGCATGCTCGGGTGTGATTGTCGCCGGTGCCATATTCACGCTGCCGGCCCTGTATATCCTGCAGAAGTCTTATCCTGAGATTTCAGTGAACTTCATGCAGATTTTCCTGTCATCGCTGCTTGGCGGTGTACTCGGTATCTTGTTCTTCATTCCTTTTCGCAAGTATTTTGTAAAGGACATGCACGGCAAGTATCCCTTTCCTGAGGCAACGGCAACCACGCAGGTGCTTGCGAGCGGAGCCGGAAAAGAGAAATCGGGGGGGCAGGCCAAGCTGCTCGTCATAGCCGCCCTTGTCGGCGGTATATATGACTATATAGTCGCCACGCTGGGGTGGTGGACCGAGACTGTCACTACCCAGGCTTATACCTGGGGGCAGACGCTTGCAGACAGGTTCAAGGTCGCATTCTCCTGCAATA
>CAZETN010000324.1:0-1665 GCA_964514475.1 uncultured Bacteroides sp. | reverse complement strand
ACGGTTGCCGCTGGCCTTCAGCGACTATATCTACGCCATCATCATCGAGGACACGGGGCTGTTCGGCGGAACCTTCCTGATGTTCGTCTATCTGTGCCTGCTTTGACGTGCCGGCTACATAGCCTCGCGGTGCAAGAAGGCTTTCCCGGCGCTTCTTGTGATAGGTATGGCCGTGTTCATTGTCTGCCAGGCGCTTGTACACATGGGTATCGTTACCGGCACGCTGCCGGTATCCGGGCAGCCTCTGCCGCTTATTTCCAAGGGTGGCTCGTCAGTGATTGTCACCTCTATAGCCCTGGGCATGATGTTGTCCGTAAGCCGTTTCGCCCTGCGCAAGGGTCGCCGTCAGGAGGCCAACGACCGCATCGCCGCCCTGAGCGAGGAGGAGATGCCTGACAATCCCACTCAGGTGTAGCAGGAGGCAAATCAGTGATTTGCCGGTATACCGCATACGGCCCGGAAAGGCCGGGGCGTACAGCCGGTCACCGGTTGATGAAATTGTTTTTTATTGTACTTTGAGCGTTTTTTTGTAAATTCGCACATCAATACAGAAAAATGACCAGGAAAAATGACACTACAGACCGGCCTCTGCGCGTGCTTGTCAGCGGCGGAGGAACCGGAGGACATATATTTCCGGCGGTATCGATAGCCAACGAGGTGCGGCGCCGTCATCCGGACGCCGCCATCCTTTTTGTCGGTGCCGAAGGCCGTATGGAGATGCAGCGGGTGCCCGCCGCCGGTTACGAAATCAAGGGATTGCCGGTAGCCGGTTTTGACCGGCGCCGGCTGTGGCGCAACTTCGGGGTGCTGCTTAAGCTTATGCGTAGCCTGCGCATGGCACGGCGCATACTGCGCGAATTCCGTCCCGACATTGTAGTAGGCGTAGGCGGATACGCCAGCGGTCCCATGCTGAAGGCGGCACAGCGTGCCGGCATACCCACGATGCTGCAGGAGCAGAACGGCTTTCCCGGAGTCACCAACAGGCTGCTGGCCAAAAAGGCCGACCTGATCTGTGTGGCTTATGACAACATGCAGCAGTGGTTTCCGGCCGAACGTATAGTCAAGACCGGCAATCCGGTCCGCGATGCCATCACCCGTGTGACGGCCACGCCTGCCGAGGCCAAGAAACGCCTGGGTTTTGACCCGGAGCGTCCGCTGGTGCTGAGTGTCGGAGGCAGTCTGGGCGCGCGTACCGTCAACGAGGCGGTGGCGGCCGCCATTCCCGTAATTGAGGAATGCGGCGCCCAGCTTATGTGGCAGACCGGCAAAAACTACGCGGACGGATGCCTGCCTATTGCCGAGGGACACGGCGATGTAAAGGCTTCGGCCTTTATCGACGATATGGCGCTGGCCTACCGCGCCGCCGATCTGGTGGTATCGCGTGCCGGAGCAGGCACCATCAGCGAGCTGGAGCTTGTCGGTGCCCCCGTAATACTGGTGCCCTCGCCAAATGTCGCCGAGGACCATCAGCGCAAAAACGCCCGCGCTCTGGTGGACAAAGGCGCCGCTGTGATGATAGAGGATGCCGAGGCCGCCGACAGACTCGGTACGGAGATACGTCGCCTGCTTGGTGACGCGGATGTGCGCAGAAATATGTCCGACTCCATCCGGGCGCTGGGCAAACCCGATGCCGCCGCGCAGATTGTCGACGGCCTTGAGAATAAT
>CAZETN010000323.1:0-1666 GCA_964514475.1 uncultured Bacteroides sp. | reverse complement strand
GAACGGTGCCGGCAAGACCACGCTGATACGCATTATCAACCACATTACGGCTCCCGACAAAGGCAGTGTCGTCTTCGACGGCCATCCCCTCACAGCCGACGATGTGGCCATGATAGGCTACCTGCCCGAAGAACGCGGCCTGTACAAAAAGATGCGAGTCGGCGAACAGGCTCTGTTCTTCGCCCGTCTCAAAGGACTTAACGGCCGCGAGGCCGAGAAAAATCTCAAAGAATGGTTTGACCGCCTCGAGATGGGCGGCTGGTGGAACAAGAAAATAGAGGAACTGTCCAAAGGCATGGCCCAGAAGGTGCAGTTTGTCATTACCGTGCTTCACCGGCCCAAACTGCTGATTTTCGACGAACCCTTCTCGGGCTTCGACCCCATCAACGCCAATCTGCTGAAACGCGAAATCCTGCGTCTGCGCGACGAAGGCTCGACGGTGATTTTCAGTACCCACAATATGAGCAGCGTCGAAGAACTCTGCGACTCCATCACGCTTATCAATAAATCGCGCGTTATCCTTTCAGGCAACGTTGACGAACTGCGCCGCAATTATGGCGAGAACTGTTATGAACTGGAATATTCCGGTGACGGAATCGCCCTGCTCCCGGCCATTGGCAACATGGCCGAGATCCATGCTTCCGAGCCGGGCAAGCTGCGTCTGCGTCTGCGTCCCGGAATAAGCCGCCACGACCTTATCGAAACAGCCAACGGCGCCACCGACCTGATGTCGTTCGCACCTTTCATGCCCTCGATGGACAACATCTTCATCAACGCCGTAAAGGCTGCCGGCATGAATACAACCGAAAACTGAAAAAACTGATATTTCTCTACAATAATTATGAAATCAAGATTCATGCTCATTGTACGCCGCGAATATCTGGAGCGCGTACGCACCAAGAGCTTTCTGATAACAACGCTGCTGATGCCCGTAATCCTCATCGGCATAATGCTGGCGCCCACGCTGGTAATGCTGTTCAGCGGTCCCAGTGAGCGCAATATAGCCGTCGTCGACCGTTCAGGCCTGGTGGCACCGGCACTGACCGACACCGAGGAAATCACATTTACGCCCACGCCGCTGTCTGTCGACTCAGCCAAGAACGACGAGCGCTACGATGCCGTACTTGTGATAGGTCCCGACATCATGACCAACACAGCCGACCTGACGTTCTACAGCCACGAGTCAACCGGCATGTCCACAGAAATGGCTATCACCGGACAGGTCGAGGACATTATCGAGGCGCACCGTCTGAAGGAGTACAACATCAATAACCTGAGTGAGATAATCGACGCCGTACACGCCGACTGCCGCATGCGTACAGTACGTATCGGCGACGAGGAAGGCACACAGAATTCGTCGATGGTATCATATATGCTGGGCCTGTTCATGACCTTTATCCTGTACATGTTCATTATACTGTACGGCCAGATGGTGATGACCTCCATCATCGAAGAAAAGAACAATCGCGTGCTCGAAGTGGTGGTGTCATCGGTCAAACCCGCCACTCTGATGTGCGGCAAAGTTGTAGGCATAGGCTGCGTTGCGGCCACGCAGATACTTATATGGGCCGCTCTCATCTGCAGTTTCGTCACGTGGGGAATGCCGGTCATCATAAGCCACTTCGGCGAGAGTGCGGCCGCCGACATGGACCTGATGTCGATGTTC
>CAZETN010000322.1:0-1667 GCA_964514475.1 uncultured Bacteroides sp. | reverse complement strand
CATCTTTCTTGCCACATCGGCGGCAATTCTGACGCTGTCGGGAACCGCATCGTTCTCCTGTACGACGAAGCGGTTCCCGACAGCGGCAATTCTGACGCTGTCGGGAACCGCTTCGTCGTACAGGAGAACGATGCCACCAGAGGAAACCGGACACCGCCCGCTTTTAGCCGGCAGTCCCTGATGTTGGAACAGTGCGTGTCCCTCGCGGAGTGGCTCGGCCCGGGACACGTATTTGGTCTGATATGTCCCGGAAGATGCATTGGCGCTGTTTAACCCGAATACAGCAACGGCGCCCAGTACTGTCAGCAACCTCATACAATAGCAGATTAAGAAGTGAGTGAATTTCAAAAAAGTTTAGTCAAGTAAGTGCGGAGACTTATGCGAAATAATTGGAATTGCTGCTAAATTACATTAAATAACTGATATCTGCAAATATAAAACAACGAAATGCCAAACATACGTAGCAAAGAGCCCCAAAAAACGGTCATTTTGTGGGAAAAGAATTGTGGCTGATGTCGTGGAGGTGCCGGGCACTTCAGTAACATCAGCCACATCTGTTCAGGTTATATGGCGGCGGACAATATTTGCCGCCCGTTTGACCGCTTACATCACAACCTTAGTGACAGTTCGGCCCTGTCGGCGCAGGTAGAGGCCGGGGGTGTCGGGCTGTGTGCGGCGTCCCTGCAGGTCGTAGTATTCGACAGGGGCGTCAGCGTCGTTGTCATCAGCCAGAATGTCGTCTACGCCGGTGGTTTTGGAATAAACCAGCATCAGGTAGTTCTCGGGCGACTCGAGTCCGTCCGCACGCATTTCGAAAGCTGAGTTCTTGAAACCGGTGCGCTTCCAGATAGTGGTGGCACGTGCCACGGTCTCAGGCAGGTACGAGGTGAAGTGGCGCTGTGGGTCGAACGACATCTTGTGATGTACTTTCGAATTTACAAGCACATGGCTGTTGTAGCCCTTGTAATCGTCGACAGACTCATAATCGTCCTGACTTGCTCCGTAGTCAACCATTGCGTCGTCCACGGTGTAATAGTGCTGGCCGGGCTGGGGATGTACGGCGGTCGAGACATCCTTGGTATCGTAAATCTCTTTTTTGCCCGATGGCATCGGTGCATCCGGATTGATGCCCCATACGCGGAAGTTGCGCTCGATAATAGATTCGTCGTTGTATGTCAGGTAATGGAGGTGGTCGCTTCCGGAGTACTCGAAGTGGTCGCGTTCGGTAGGCTGCCAGCCGTTGAAGTCACCGGCAAGGTAATATTGCAGGGTCGCGGGGTCCACATCTTCGTCCGAGCCGCGGCACAGGTAGATTTTCATCCAGCCGTGAATACCGTGGGCGCTGTTTGATGTCGGATTGCGATAGAAATAAATACCGTCCGAGTAATCGTTGTCGAAGTAAATATAGCATGGGTCCTCCTTGCGGCCCGTGGGAACGCCGTTATAATCCTTTTCGTCGTTATCGGGATCGCCGATATGGATGCGGCCGCTCAGTTCGTTGCCGTTGATGCCATAGTAGTATTTCTGCGAATTCGGATCGTTGTCAAGTTCGATATATCTGGCATCGTCAGGATTATCAAGAATTTTATAGCGGTAAACATCGCCAACACGCAGATGAAAGATTCCAATAAGAAGTGCAACGGCCCTTTCCTCACTCCTCCTCAGGG
>CAZETN010000321.1:0-1679 GCA_964514475.1 uncultured Bacteroides sp. | reverse complement strand
AGGTCGCCGGCTATGTCAGGAATAATCGGAGTGAGCCTGTCGCCGTCGAGTTTCATGCGCATGTCTGTCTGTCCCTCTACGGCGACAAGTTTTACTGTGCTGCCCTCCAGCGTGGGAGTCAGCTGGCCGATGTAGTAGTCGATTTCTATGGCAGTGTCTGTTGCGTCGCGGTGGTAGATGTGCTGCGGAAACCTGAACACCACAGTGCCGTCGCTTTCGATGTCGCCTTTGACCCAATAGTCGGGGATACCGAGTTCGGTAATCATGTTCTGCACGTAAATGGTGTTATCGGTGCGCACGATTTTGGTGGCGTAGCCGCTGTTTTTGAAGGTGCCGAGCATGCCGCCGCTCACCATCCAGGTCTGCGCGGACGAACCGTAGGCCGGGTCGATAAGCGTGCCTGCAGGCTGTGCCGTAATAATGTCGCCGGATGTGGCCGCGGCTGACACTGTAGCCGGTTCTGTCGAAAAACCGACATTTTCCGGGGCGGCTTTCTGGGCCGATGCGATGCCGGCAGCAAAGACCATAGTCGCAGTGAGAAGTAAAGATTTTGTCATATGATAATGATTTTGGGTTGAAATATAGGCTGATTATCGTCCCAAAGATACAAAAATTATCTGTATCGGCCATCAGTCGGCTATAAAACTATTTATCCCGGGCTATTCTTCCATATATGGCTCCCCCCATGACAGGGGGCTGATGACCCTTTGCCATGGGGGGAGGCTATGCGCTTTTTATGCAGCCAGTTCAGCGGAAACGGTTTACGCTGCTCAGAAGGTTGTAGTCGCGGCGCATGCAAAGCCAGGCGAGGACCATGAGGATGATTGAGCACGAAAGCAGCATGGGGGTGCCGCTCCACTGAAAGTCCAGACCGGGTACGCCGGCTGCCTGTATAGCGCCGACGGTGCCGGCCAGTATCTGAAGAATGACGGCCAGCCAGACCGTGCGCATCTGTCTGCGCAGGTTTTTGAACATGAAGATGTCTACGGCGATGAGTGCGCAGGCGGCGATAGCGATGGCGTACGCCGCCGTGAAGTCGGCGCATGTCAGTACGGCCTGAGTCGCCGCCACTGTGCCGACGGGCACAAACAGGAATGTGACCATCAGTATCAGTGCCGCAAGTAGCAGCAGGGTCTGTTTGCGTTGGATTACCATTTGTTTTATCTGTGATTAGCGGTTAGGTGGTTTTTTGATTCTTAAGTCTTGTGTGTCGATTTCGTCGACATGCTTAATTTTTCAGGGAGTAGAGCAATGCGTCTGAGATCATTGCGGCGGTGCGGGGGCTGACGCCTGCCTGTTGGAGCGCAGGCATATCCTTTTTGATGTCGTTGAGCAGTGCTTCGGTGCCACGGTTGCCGGTTTCGAGCGATTTGCGGTACATGGCGATGGCGTCCTTGTAGGCGCCGCGTGCCAGATGCAGATGTCCGGCGTTGAGGTAGTCTGTGGCTGTGGGGCTGTCGCCGAGCACGCGGTTGTGGTACTTGAGGCTGTCGTCGAAGCGTCGGCTCAGAAACAGTGTCCAGGCCAGCGGGCGCCAGGCGCGGGTGCCTCTTGAGTCGAGATATTCGGCCTTGTAGAACTGTTTTACGGCCTCGTCGTAAAGTTCCTGGCGCATGAGCACTATGCCTGCCTTGAGCACGTATGCCACGTTTTCGGGGTCCATTTTGGACAGGCGTCCG
>CAZETN010000320.1:0-1693 GCA_964514475.1 uncultured Bacteroides sp. | reverse complement strand
TCCGAGTACGGCGTGGTGACGTACGTCTACGCTGTCACCGCTCTGGCGCTGATAGTGGTCACCTACGGCATGGAGACGGGCTTCTTCCGCTTGGCCAACCACGACCGCTGGAAGGACCCCCTGCTTGTTTACTCCACCTCGCTGACATCGCTGGCCGTAACCTCGACCCTGTTCTGCATCCTCGTCGCCGTATTCATCAGTCCGGTAACACACTGGATGGAATGCGACGGACACGAGGTGTACGTGCTGATGATGGCGCTGTGCGTGGCTGTCGACGCCTTTACCGCGCTGCCCTTCTCGTACCTGCGATACAAAAAGCGTCCGGTGCGCTTCGCCACCCTCAAACTGGTGAACATCGGCATCAACATCGGTCTCAACCTGTTCTTTATTCTTGCCTGCCCGGCGCTGATGAAGAGCTGTCCCGGGCTTGTCGACTGGTTCTATGACCCCGGTTTCGGCATCGGATATATCTTTCTGGCCAACCTGATTGCCTCGCTGACAATGCTGGCGATGCTGTGGCCAGAGCTGCATGGCTTCAGCTGGCGCTTCGACGCACGCCTGCTGCGGCAGATGCTGGCGTATTCGGCCCCTCTGCTCGTCCTGGGCGTCGCCGGAGTCCTCAACCAGACCATCGCCACCATCCTGTATCCGAGCCTTGTCCCTGACCACGCCGAAGCGATGGAGGGCCTGGGAATATACGGCGCCAACTACAAGATAGCCATCGTGATGGTTATGTTCATACAGGCCTTCCGCTTCGCCTACGAGCCGTTCATATTCGCCGAGGCCCGCGAGCGCGGCGAAAAGCAGCTGCAGGCCTACCGCGACGCCATGAAGTACTTCGTACTTTTCGCTCTGATAATATTCATGGGCGTAATGTTCTATCTGGACATCATCAAGTACTTCATCTCGCCCCGTTATTTCAGCGGACTCAAAGTGGTGCCGGTGATAATGATGGCCGAGCTCTTCTTCGGCATATTCTTCAACCTGTCGCTGTGGTACAAGCTCACCGACAAAACAGTGTGGGGAATGTACTTCTCGCTGCTGGGCCTGGCGGTAACCATAGGTCTCAACGCCCTGCTGGTGCCGCGCTACGGCTACATGGGCTGTGCGTGGGCGGCTTTCGCCTGCTACGCCGTGATGATGCTGGCCAGCTTCTTTGTCGGCAATGTCAGGTACCCCATTCACTACCCGTTGGGGCGCATCGGCGCCTATTTCGCCGTAGCCGCCGTACTGTACGTGCTGGGCATGTACGTACTGGTCACACCGGCGATGTGGGTCAACTGGATTATACGCGCCGTACTGCTGCTTGCCTACATGCTGCTGATTGTCAAACGCGAAAAAATACGCGTGCCGTCGGTTCGCCGACCGGTTCCCCGCACATAAGAATCCAATGAAACGAGTAACACTGATATGCCTCAACGACCTGCGCGGCGGCGCCGCCGTGGTCACCTACCGCCTGATGGGCGCACTGTGCTCGATGGGCGTGGACGCCCGCATGGTGGTGGTACACAAGGAGAGCAATAACCCGCGTGTGGACAGCGTGGGCGACGGATGGCGCACAAAAGCCGCCTTCATGGCCGAGCACGCCGACATATACCTGCACAACGGGCGGCGCCGCGACGCCGTCTTCAAGGTCTCGACCGGCCGCTTCGGTGTCGGCGGCGCCCGGCATCCGTGGGCTGCCGCCGCCGAC
>CAZETN010000319.1:0-1694 GCA_964514475.1 uncultured Bacteroides sp. | reverse complement strand
GCCCGGAAGTCCTGCTGCGTCGTATTCGTCGCCCCACACACCGGGGTTCTGGCGATATGCGAAGAGCATCTGATAGACCGTATTGGCCGAAGTGGTAAGATACTGGAGGTAGTCCGAGGCATCGTGCCACCCTCCGGTGACATCGAAGTGCCGGTCGTCAAGGTCGCCTCCGAGTACTACGCGGCCGTCGAGCTGATGGCATTTTTCGTTATGTGCGGGGTTGAAGCCGCAGCGCTGCTGGCGCAGATATACGAGCGGCATTTCGTGAAGCTTCGAGCGCGAATAGGCGTCATCGCCGATATAGATTTTGCGGGCTTCGATAATGTTGCCGCCAACACCTTCCATTTCAAGTGTGTACTCGCCCGGAGCCGTAAGGCCGCTGAAATAGATGCGGGCCGAATATTTTTTCGGCGCCCAGGCTTCGGTGAGGCGCACCGAGTCGGCGGGTATCTTGCCCTGCGGTCCGCGCAGCATGAAGTTGATGTCTTCGACAGGGATGTCGCCGGAGTATACCGCCACTTTGATGTCGTCGGTTAGGTAGCCTATCTGGTTTACCTTGAGCATGTCCACGTCGGCGTACAGGCTGAGAGCGACACTGGCGCCGGCAACCGTCAGGGCCGTCTTGAGAAATTTGTTTTTCATCAGGTATAAGGTTGGGGATTAATGATTGGATTTCAGAATTTTATAATTTTATAAAAATGTCGCGAGAATCATGAAGATGACAGCGGCGGGAGCTACGAACAGTAATGAGTCGATGCGGTCGAGCACTCCTCCGTGACCGGGAATTATGCTGCCGGAATCCTTGACTCCGGCTGTGCGTTTAAGTTGTGATTCGAACAGGTCGCCCCATGTTGCGAGCACACTTACACAGGCGCCGTAAAGCGCGCCGGTCCACCACGCCGGCATGCCGGCCCATCCGGCAAGCAAGGCGCCGGCAATCAGGCAGCAGACAAAGCCACCCCAGAAGCCTTCCCAGCTCTTTTTGGGCGACAGCCGTTCGCACAGGCGGTGTTTGCCGAAGAGGACTCCGGTACAGAATGCACCTGTGTCGTTGAGCCAGATGAGGATGAACATCGTGAGTATGGCGTTGCGGAAAACACCGCTCCCGGCGAAGGGGCAGCCTCCCGTGCTGCAGCTTCCGGATACTTCCGGTGTCAGCATGCCTGCGGCGCAGAGCATACTCAGCGGCAGGGCGATGTAAAGTGTACCCATAAGCGACGAGGCGCACGAGGAGACGGCATCGCCGTGCTGGCGCCCCAGCGACAGGCACAGGCGTACCGACAGGCAAGCCGTAAGCAGCATAAATCCACACAGGGCCACCGTAAGCATCGTCCCCGGGTAAAAAATCCCAGTCCTGTTTACTGTCGCCGCTATTGTCGCCGCCGTGCAGAGCATAAGCAGGGCCGTGGTCATGTCAATGGCGCGTATTGTCCAGGGCTGCCGCGCATGCTCACGTTCTGCGGTGAGGTTCTGGTACTCGTTGAGGCCGATTGCCGCAAACAGTACCGTGAGACCGAAGAAGCACCACCCTCCGGCCATAGTGCAGACGACTATCAGGGCCACATAAACCGCGCCTGAGAGCGCGCGTACTATAACGTTATTCATTTGGTAGGGATATCTGTTTCGGCAAAAGTACGAAAAAAATGCGTAATGACCCGCGTTTAACGGCGGGTAATTTTACGCGCAGCAGTTCC
>CAZETN010000318.1:0-1694 GCA_964514475.1 uncultured Bacteroides sp. | reverse complement strand
CCACCGACGCAAATGTCGACGGCCTGTATTTACGGGCACTGACTATATATTCCAAGAAATCTGAAAATTGAGAGTGGAAAACTGAAAACTGGGCGCAGTCGCGCCGGATGTCGGACTGCCGGTTACTTGTCGACTTCGAGGTCCTCGTTTACGATTTCGTGCCAGGGCAGGCCCTGCAGGGGCAGCTGTGCCATGAAGGGGTCCGGGTCGAATTCCTCGACGTTATGCACACCCGGTTTGTTCCATTTGCCGGTAAGGAACATCATGGCGCCGATCATGGCCGGTACGCCCGTGGTGTAGCTTACGGCCTGAGTGCCGGTCTCCTTATAGGCGTCCTCGTGGCTGCAGTTGTTGTAGATGTAATATGTAAGGGGCTCGCCTTCCTCGCCGGTGCCGGAGATGCGGCAGCCGATCGATGTCTCGCCATGGTAGTTGGCGCCGAGTTCCTGCGGATTCGGGAGTACAGCCTTGAGGAACTGCAGAGGCACGATTTTCTGACCCTGATAGTCGATGGGGTCGATGCGTGCCATGCCTATGTCCTGGATGACGCGCAGATGAGTCAGATATTCCTGGCCGAAGGTCATCCAGAAGCGGGCGCGTTTGATGCTGGGATAGTTCTGCACCAGGCTCTCCAGCTCCTCGTGATACAGCAGATACGAGTCGCGCGGGCCGATGTTGGGATAGGTCAGGCTTCGGTGGATTTCCAGGGGTCCGGTGGTCACCCACTTGCCGTTCTCGTAGTAGCGGCCGTTCTGAGTGATTTCGCGAATGTTGATTTCGGGGTTGAAGTTGGTGGCGAAGGCTTTGCCGTGGTTGCCGGCGTTGCAGTCCACGATGTCGAGGTACTCCATTTCCTTGAACCAGTGCTTGGCGGCGTAAGCCGTAAAGACTCCGCTGACGCCCGGGTCGAAGCCGCAGCCCAGGATGGCTGTCAGCCCGGCCTTTTCGAAGCGCTCGCGGTAGGCCCACTGCCACGAGTATTCGAAGTGAGCTACGTCCTTGGGTTCGTAGTTGGCGGTATCAAGATAGTTGACGCCCGTGCGCAGACAGGCCTCCATGATGGTGAGGTCCTGGTAGGGCAGCGCCACATTGATTACCAGGTCGGGGCGATGACGCTCGAACAGAGCCGCCACCTGTTCCACATCGTCGGCGTCGACGGTGTCGGTGGTGAACCAGGGCTGGTTGACTTTGGCGGCCACGGCGTCGCATTTGCTGCGGGTACGGGAGGCCAGGACTATTTCGCTGAACACATCGTGATTCATGGCGCACTTGATGGCTACGACTGTGCCCACGCCTCCGGCGCCGATAATAACTACTTTTGACATTTTATCCTTGATTTGATATTTACATATTGTGTTCGGACGCGCTCACCACAGGGTTGGCGGCGACCTTTTTCGATGACATGCTGATGCATACGAAGGTGAAGATGCCCAGTACTATAAGCAGCAGAGTCTGCATGCCCATTACGGTGTTGGCGAAGGTGATGGCGTCGGGACGCCCCATGCCGTAAAAGCCGCAGAGGGCAAGCACTACCGACCATTGCCAGGGGCCGAGGCCTCCGTTCGATGGAACGCCCATCGACAGCGACGACAGCACGAACGTCACCAGCACGGCAAGAATGCCGAACCGGGCTACGGTATCAGTGGTGAAGGGGAAGGCGAAGAAGGCCACGTAAAGCTGCGAGAAGTAGCATC
>CAZETN010000317.1:0-1704 GCA_964514475.1 uncultured Bacteroides sp. | reverse complement strand
ATCACCGCAACCGATAGCTTCCATGGGGTTCTGCTTGTTCGAGTGCATCTGGAAGAGGCGCGAGATACGCTCCTTTTTGCCCGAACGGCTGTTGAACACGTACGAACCGGCTTCGGCAACGCCGGAATATACGCGGAAGAAGCACAGACGGCCCACATAGGGGTCGGTGGCGATTTTGAACGCCAGGGCGCACATGGGAGCCTCGCTCGAGGGCTCGCGGGTAACAATAGTGTCGGGGTCGCCGGGCACATAGCCGGTCACAGCGCCCGAGTCGAGGGGGCTGGGCAGGTAAGCGCAGACAGCGTCAAGCAGGCACTGCACGCCCTTGTTCTTGAACGACGAACCGCAGATCATGGGCACGATGTCCATCGAAAGGGTAGCCTTGCGCAGGGCACGCTTGATTTCTTCGACTGTGATGGTGGAGGGGTCGTCGAAGTACTTCTCCATCAGCTCGTCATCGTAGTTGGCGATGTTCTCGAGCATCTTGTCATGCCACTCGTTGGCCTCGTCGACGAGATTGGCGGGGATTTCGTCAATCTCGTAGTCGGCGCCCATTGTCTCGTCGTGCCAGAAGATAGCCTTCATGGTGATCAGGTCGACAACGCCTTTGAAAGTCTCCTCGGCGCCGATAGGTATCTGGATGGGGCAGGGATTTGCTCCGAGCACCTCTTTTACCTGACGCACTACCTCGAGGAAGTTGGCGCCCGAACGGTCCATCTTGTTTACGTAACCGAGACGGGGCACATTGTACTTGTCGGCCTGACGCCATACGGTCTCCGACTGGGGTTCTACACCGCCTACGGCGCAGAAAGCGGCCACGGCACCGTCAAGCACGCGCAGCGAGCGCTCTACCTCGACAGTGAAGTCAACGTGTCCCGGAGTGTCGATGAGGTTGATTTTGTACTTCTCATCGTTGTACTTCCAGAAAGTCGTGGTGGCGGCCGATGTGATTGTAATACCGCGTTCCTGCTCCTGCTCCATCCAGTCCATGGTTGCGGCACCGTCGTGAACCTCGCCGATTTTGTGGGTCAGACCGGTGTAGAAGAGGATGCGCTCCGAAGTAGTGGTCTTACCGGCATCGATGTGGGCCATGATGCCGATATTGCGGGTATATTTAAATTCGTCTGATTTTGCCATTTTACAGCTAAAATTTGTTGGAAAGAATTATATCGTTCGAAATTGTCAAATCCTTGACTTACAGATTTCAGTGGTGACGCAATCAGAAGCGGAAGTGAGCGAATGCGCGGTTGGCCTCGGCCATCTTGTGCATATCTTCCTTGCGCTTGTATGCGCCGCCCTGGTTGTTGAAGGCGTCGACAATCTCGGCGGCCAGTTTGTCGGCCATGGTCTTGCCGCCGCGTTTGCGGGCGTAGAGGATCAGATTTTTCATTGATATAGATTCTTTGCGGTCGGCGCGGATTTCAGTGGGCACCTGGAAGGTGGCACCGCCGACGCGACGCGACTTAACCTCCACCTGAGGGGTCACGTTCTCAAGAGCGTTTTTCCAGATTTCGAGTGCGGTAAGCTCTTCGTTGGGCAGTTTCGACTTCACAGTCTCCAGTGCGTTGTAAAAAATGGTGTAGCTGGTGTTTTTCTTGCCGTCATACATCAGATGGTTGACGAACTTGGAAACACGTACATCATTGAAGACGGGATCGGGCAATACGATCCGTTTCTTAGGTTTTGCCTTTCTCATTGTTTAGA
>CAZETN010000316.1:0-1708 GCA_964514475.1 uncultured Bacteroides sp. | reverse complement strand
ACTAACCTTATATACTATGGACCAACAAGTAAAGAGACTGAAAGGCACTGAGACCGAGAAATATCTCGTTACCGCATACCTTGCCGAGTCGTCGGCGTATACGCGTTATATGTTTTATGCAAAGCAGGCTTCTAAGGAAAATTATTTCCCTATCCAGCATATTTTCGAGGATACCGCCAACAACGAGATGCATCATGCCAAGGTTTTCTTCAAATTCCTTCAGGGAGGAACCTGTCAGGTGCCTATGACCGTTGATGCCGGCGTAATCGGCACCACAGTTGAAAACCTGGCCTGCGCCGCAGCCGAAGAGATGTCCGAAGGCGTGGACTTGTATACACGTGCCGCCGAGGGAGCTCACAACGAGGGGTTCGACGATATATCGAGCCACTTCGCCGCTATCGCGGGCATCGAACTGACGCACCACATACGCTTCCTTAAATTCAAGAAACACATCGAGGACGGCACTTTGTGGAAACGTGAGAAGCCCATCAAGTGGCAGTGCCTTGTATGCGGATATGTCTATGTTGGTACCGAACCTCCTGTAGCATGTCCTGCGTGCGACCACCCGAGAGAGCACTATATGGCTCTTGACGAGGAAACCACCGCCGATGTCGATTGAATGACGGCATTTTTGTCAGCACTGATAAGAACTGAACATTGACACTTACGGATATGGACAACAGTAAAAGCGGCACCGACCGTGAGTCAGGGGACAGGCTGCGTCCTGAAGACGAGGTTAAAGTCATTGTGATTGACGACACGGGCACACTTGTCTATACTTACGACGCAAAAGGGTTTCATACTCTTGAGGACGCCGCAAAGACAGCCTTTGAGGCTTCGGGTATTGACTCGGACATTCGTGACTATACATTTAGGATTACAAATCTCGTCACCGGGACTACTGCCCGTTACCGGTTTAACGCGCACGATCACCTCCATCTGATTCTATAATTACGCCGAATATTAAATACGAAGACAGCGTCGCCCCCGTCATCAAGATGGGGGCGACGCTGTCTTCGGTGTTTGTGACGCGCTCCTGTAAGAAAAAACAGCTACTGATTTACGTTTTATAATGGCTTATGGCAGAGTGGGGGGAGGGGCGATGTGCCCCGCTCAGTTAAGTGGGGCTTATGTTTGCAATAGGGAGAGAATCTGAGGCAGCAGAGGTGTGCATCCGTCGTTGACAATGACATAAGTGGGGGGATGTGTGGCGGGGACGAAAGGGCGTTGCGCTTCGATGCGGGCTCGCACTTGGTCAGCGGTCAGATCGTTACGGCGCATGACGCGGGCTATGCGGGTTTCCTCGGGTGCAGTAACCTCCCAGATGTCGGTAACCATTCGGTCGAGGCCACTTTGGTACAGGATTGCCGTCTCGACAAACAGGCGCCTTGCGTCCTCGCGTATGCACCAGGATCTTATATCCTCGCGGACAGCTCCGTGAACCATGCTGTTGAGGACAGCCATAAGGGCACTGTCGCCAAATACGATTTCGGAAAGAACCGGCCGATTGATGGCGCCGTTGTCGTGGAGGACGTGTGCTCCGAATTCGCAAGCGAGCCTCTCCTTCAGCCCGCTGTCATTGTCCATGATGGTGCGGGCGCGCAGGTCGCAGTCGTATACGTCATATCCGAGAGCCCTGAGGATATTGCATACTACCGATTTGCCCGATCCTATGCCACCGGCCACCGCCGTAAGATGTATGTCTTTT
>CAZETN010000315.1:0-1713 GCA_964514475.1 uncultured Bacteroides sp. | reverse complement strand
TGGAATCAGCCCTATTTTTCTAATCTTCCCTAAAGTTTAGCGGACAGTAATAATTATTAATTAAAATCCTGATCAACTTATGCAAAAGCAGCTATTAGCGACTCTGCTGCTGGCAAGCGGTATTGCGGTATGCGCGCCGGTATGTGCGTCGGCCGCTCCGGTCGCGCAACCACAGAGTCAGGCACAGACAACCATCACAGGTACCGTCATGGACGAGAACGATGAACCGGTGATTGGAGCCAGCGTGGCATCGCAGGGACAAAGCAAGGGCGTTGTCACCGATGTATTCGGCAACTTCACAATCTCGGTAAGTCCCGGCACAATGCTTTCAATAAGCTTTGTCGGTTACAAAACGGCCAATGTCAAGGCTTCGGACGGTATGACGGTTTATCTCGAACCTACTACCGAGCAACTGGACCAGCTTGTTGTAGTGGGTTACGGCACTCAAAAGCGGGCCAACCTTACCGGTGCGGTATCGACGGTAGACGTTGCCCGTGTCATGGACGACCGTAGCACCGGCGATGTGGCAAAAGCTCTGCAGGGCGCCGTACCGGGCCTGACAATCACCACCAACAGCGGTGCCGTCAACTCTACTGCCGGCATCAAGATACGTGGTACCGGCACACTGTCGAACGACCAGGTTTCAAACCCCCTCATTGTTGTCGACGGAGTGCCTGTGGACGACCTCAGTTTCGTAAACCCCGATGATATTCAGGATATAAGCGTACTGAAGGATGCTGCTTCGGCATCGATATATGGTACACGCGCGGCTTTCGGCGTGATACTTATTACCACAAAAAATCCCAACAAGGAAGACCGTATTTCGGTCAAATACAGCAACAATTTCGCATGGAGCCGCGCCACCGTGCTGCCGTCGTATTCTTCGGTGCCCAATCAGATCAGGGCGCTGATGCAGTCGAACAACAGGCAAGGTGTGCCCAACGAGCTGTTCGGCATGTATCTTGACACTATGCTTCCGTACGCCGAGGCATGGGAGCGCCAGCATGACGGGCCGGCCGGATACCGCGAAATGGAAAAATTCACCGATATGGACCATGTCGGCGACTACTACGTCAACGAAAACGGCAGCGGAGCCATGTACTACGCCAACTGGGACGTGGCAGGTATAATGTTCAGGGCAGCCCCCTCAAACAAGCACAATGTCAGTGTCGAAGGCGCGAGCGGGGCAACATCCTACCGTCTTTCGTTCGGATATGACCAGCGTGAGGGTACGATACGTTTCAATGCTCCGGTAATGAAACGCTACAATGTCACGGCCAACGTTGCCACCGAAATCTTCAATTGGTGGAAAATCGGTGCCCGCTTCAGCTGGGGTGACAAGGTATACCACGGCAATAACTACAAGTGGGGCAATCAGACCAACAATCCATATATATATACTTGGCGCTGGGGTTCCTTCTTCGGCCCGTACGGATATATGAAGGACGCCGACGGGAACAATGTGGACACGCGTTCGGGCGTCGGGTTTGCCAAGAAAGGCGGTATTTTCGAGGACAACGCACGCGATACCCGCATGCAGGCATATATGGATTTGACCCCCTTCGACGGTTTCCAGCTGCATGCCGACTTTACATACGACCTGCAGGACTACAATCAGCGTCAGGCCGCTCTTGCGCTTTAGGTTCTTAACTCCTTTGTCTTTGACATCTCTCAGCCCGCGACTCTTGGTGGCATGAACAGTACCTTTGCGGC
>CAZETN010000314.1:0-1715 GCA_964514475.1 uncultured Bacteroides sp. | reverse complement strand
ATCGACAGTCCGACGTGAGCGGCTGTCAGCGCAGGCGCATCGTTAGTGCCGTCGCCCGTCACGGCCACCACCTCGCCGCGTTTCTGAAGAGCTTCGACAAGGCGCTTCTTGTCCATCGGCCGGGCGCGGGCTATGATCTTCAGACCATCCACGCGCTCAAGAACCTCTTCGTCGCTGAGGGCGGCGAACTCCGGGCCGGTGATGATGTTGGCATCCCCGTCGGAAGCATCGTTCCACAATCCGATCTGGCGCCCGATTTCGCGGGCCGTACCGACAGTGTCGCCGGTAACAATCTTTACTTTGATACCGGCGTCAAGCACTTCGGCGACAGCATCAGGGACATCGTCACGCACCGGATCGCTGATGGCCACTATGCCGAGCAATGTCAGCGGCACTGTAACCGAGTTATCTACGATACCGGTCTCCCCTTCGGGCAGCTCGGCATATGCCAGCGCCAGAGTGCGCATAGCCATGCGTTGGTAAATGCCCAGTTTGGTGTCAAGGTCGGAGGCGCCGACTCCGGCGGTATCACCGCAAAGGCCATAGACTATTTCGGGAGCCCCCTTCACGTAAATTATGTTGCGTCCCGTACGCGGCGACCTCACTGTCGTAGCCATATACTTGCGCTCGGTACTGAAAGGCAGTTCGGCCACTCGGTCGGCTTTAAGACGCAGGTCCGAGTACGAGATACCGTGTTCATGCAGCCACAGCAGCAGTGCTCCTTCGGTCGGGTTGCCAAGCACACCGGCACTGCCGTCGGTGCCGGTCTCCAGCTCGGCAGTGGAGTTTACGGCGATGCCCTCGCCTATCACATCGTTATCCGGGTGTCCGAACCATTGGGTTTCGTATACCTGCATGCGGTTGCGCGTCAGCGTGCCGGTCTTGTCGGTACAGATTACAGTGGCGGCTCCCATGGTCTCGCAGGCATGGAGACGACGTACCAGATTGTTGGTCTTCAGCATACGGCGCATTGACAGCGAAAGGGCCATAGTGACTGCCATCGGCAGACCTTCGGGCACAGACACTACAATCAGTGTCACTGCTATCATAACCGACTGGAGCAGATAGGCGACAAAGCCCATCAGGTCGGGAGCAGGCTCATCTATAAAGTACATCGTCACACGTCCGACGATGACAGCCGCGCCAATCACGTACGACATCACCGTAATCATGTGCCCGAGGCGCCCCAGCTGTACATCCAGCGGGGTGCGCACCGAGTTGTCTATCATGGCGGCTTCCATCACGTGTCCGTTTTCAGTAGCGTCACCCACGGCGGGAACCTCCATAATTCCATGTCCGTCCATGAGTTTGGTGCCTCGCATGACACAGTCGCCGGGGTAAGTGGCGTCAGGGTCGAACTGCGCCGGGTCGGTTGTCTTTCGCGCCAGCGGCTCACCGGTCAGCGTAGACTCGTCAACCGACATCATCACCGCCTCGAGCAGACGCCCGTCGGCGGGTACCTCGGCCCCCGTACCGAGCATGACTATATCCCCGACAACTATGTCGCGGCGCGGCACCGATGTGGGACGCCCGTTACGTATCACCTCGACGGGCTCGTCGTCATTGACTTGTGTCAGCACGGAGAACTCGCGCTCGGCTTTTACCTCGAAGATAAACGAAAGCCCGGTAGCAAGCAGAATGGCGATGAAAATTCCGACAGGCTCGAAAAATACCCCGTCGCCCTGCCCGAGATACCAGTGTTCGTAGCACGAGAT
>CAZETN010000313.1:0-1716 GCA_964514475.1 uncultured Bacteroides sp. | reverse complement strand
ATCACCGCGGTTGTTCATTCTGACGCTCAGCCCGCTGAATACCTTTTCCGACCCCCGATTTTGTCCTTGCCCCACGCGGTCAAATCTCGAAGGTTAGCGTAAAACGGTAATTGCGCTTGGGCATCGGATAGTTAAGTATCACATCGTAGTCCTGCCTCAGCAGGTTGTTGACTTCGACAAGAGCACGCAGTACGAAGCGGCGCATGCGGAAATCCTTTGACACTGACACGTCACTGGTATACCAGGGCTGCTTATAATGGTACTGTATGTTCTCCTGCTGGTTATAACGCTCACCTACGTATATCCACGAATAGTTGAGATTCCATCCCCGCCAACCGGCATTAAATACTGCCGACCCGCTGTGATGCGGTATATATGGTATCTGATCACGGTAATAGCTGTCGGCAGGATTTGTTATATCAATGGCCTGCTGAAATGTATATTGTCCGCGCAAGGTCAGCGTAAGGTCGCGCATCGGTGTCAGGGTAGCCGCCGCTGTGACGTCGACACCCTTTATCTGGACCTTGCCCAGATTGAGCATGGTCCATCTGAACTGCTGGCCTTTGGGATACGCGACTATCTTGTCGCGCACCCGGTTATAGTAAGCATCGGCACTGAACCGCACGCCCGATACAAATCCACGACGGGCATGGTCCCAGGTGATACCGACGTTATATTGAGTGACGCGCTCAGGTGATAGTTTCGCATTGCCCATGTCAGTGTAATAAAGATCATTGAAAGTTGGCATGCGGAACGACCGCTTGTAGAACGCCCGCAGGCTCCAGTCGGTGTTGCGCAGCGGATTTCCGGAGACAAATACCGCCGGTGTGAACACTTTCTGCGGCGCGGGCGACTTACGGTTCTCAAGCCAGTCACTTACAAAGGTGCCCATGGCCGAGGCCTGCAGCCTGAAGCGCCCCAGGTCAAGACTCGTTGCCGCCGAGACAAAATTACTCAGACGGTCGGGGCGCGCAAAACCGTACATATCGGCATCAAGGCCATTCCACATCATGTCCCAGGCGGCTGAGACCTCCCAGGACGACGATATCGAATACAGGTGCGCCGTGCTAAGGTAAAACTCATGCTGCCGGTACAGATTGTCGATTTTCATCTGTCTGTCGTCGTTGTTGACATAGCGGGTGCGGTAATACCCATACTTGATGTTGTTGAGCATAGTCCAACCACCGAGTATATACGTTGCCGAACCCTGGACAAATGTATTGTTGTCCCACAGGCGCTCACCACGCCTCCAGACATTGTTGACTATGGCACCCGGAATTCCACGTTCACTGTTGTAATGATAAGCCTTGGCCTTCCAGGAGCCGTGGCCGAACGTTCCGTTGAGGTTCAGCTCGGCACGCAGGGCATGGATGTGGCCGTTGTGCCTCGTTGCCGTGGTGTCGTATGCAACATCGCCCGAGGGGGTGACACGCCTGTAACTTTATTTGTATTTTCCGGACGAATGCACCCATTCGGCACTCAACTGCGAACTGACGTTGTCCGAGATTTTTACCTCGACGAGCGCCGAAGGATTGACGAGGCCGAACGAGCCTGTACGCACTGTAGCACGTACATGATAGCTCTCATCCTCACCGAAGACGGGTGTGCGCGTCTGCATATATATGGTACCTGCGGCGCCGAAGTCTGTGGCCGGCTGCAATATCTGGCTTTTCTGACCGTTGTAAAGCGACAGGCGGTCCATATTGTCAAGGGAGG
>CAZETN010000312.1:0-1724 GCA_964514475.1 uncultured Bacteroides sp. | reverse complement strand
GTACTCGGACACCGGGAAGCAGATGGAGTACATCGGCACCAGGCACCAGTTGAGAAAGCGCCCTACTATCGAGCTGACACCATATATGGCGGTGTCCTTCATCAGTGACTTTATTGCTCCCATTAATTATTAATTTGCGATTTGCAGGATAAGACGTTCTGTGGTGTGGAGGCGTTTCCGGCAAAAATCAGTTGTAGTGTCAGTCGAAGGCGAAGAGGCCCTGTATGTCGGCGCGGTTTATGCCCAGATGCCGGTATGCCAGGTCGGTGACGGTGCGTCCCTGCGGGGTGCGGTTTATAAAGCCCTCTTTGATCAGGTAGGGCTCGTACACCTCCTCGACAGTGCCGGGGTCTTCGCCGAGTGCAGTCGAGATGGTCTTGATGCCGACCGGGCCGCCCTTGAATTTCTCGATGATGATGCGCAGCAGCTTGTTGTCGATTTCGTCGAGGCCGTGGCTGTCGATATTCAGGGCCTCAAGTGCCACTCGGGCTATGGAGGAGTCGATGGAGCCGTTGCCCTTCACCTGGGCGAAGTCGCGCACGCGGCGCAGCAGTGCGTTGGCTATGCGTGGCGTGCCGCGGCTGCGCCGTGCTATTTCGTTGGCTGCGGCGTCATCGATAGGTACGTGCAGCAGTGCCGCTGAGCGCCGTATTATTTTTTCGAGCACCGCGTGGTCGTAGTATTCGAGGTGGCTCGATATGCCGAAACGCGCGCGCAGCGGCGCTGTCAGCAGTCCTGAGCGCGTTGTGGCGCCGATGAGGGTGAATGGATTGAGAGTCAGTTGTACCGAGCGGGCGCCGGGGCCCTTGTCAATCATTATGTCGATGCGGTAGTCCTCCATCGCCGAGTACAGGTACTCCTCGACCACCGGGCTCAGACGGTGTATCTCGTCGATGAAAAGCACATCGTTTTCCTCGAGTGATGTCAGTATGCCGGCAAGGTCGCCGGGTTTGTCCAGTACGGGACCACTGGTAATCTTGAGGCCCACACCCAGTTCGTTGGCGATGATGCCCGACAGAGTGGTCTTTCCCAGTCCGGGAGGACCGTACAGAAGTATGTGGTCAAGAGCCTCGCCGCGTTTGCGTGCGGCCTGTACAAAGACTTTGAGATTGGCCACAATCTTGTCCTGGCCCGCGAACGACCCGAAGGTGTCGGGGCGCAGGGCGCGCTCGGTGTCGCTGTCGCCGCTGCCGTTGTAGCCGGCGGCCTCGTTGCGTATGTCAAAATCTTCGTTGTCCACGTCAGGTTCGGTTGTTGCGGGGTGTGTCCAGTATGCTGTTTACAGCTGTCAGCACATCCTCGGGGGTTATGGCTTTCATGCAGGGAACTTCGGCCGGCGATGCTCCGGGCACGCAGCCGACGGTGCAGGGCTTTTCGCCGAAAACGCTGCAGGGACGCCGGTAGCCGTAGTCGCTTTGCACAAATATGTGGCGTTGGTCCGGGCGGCATTGTACGGGGGTGAAGCCGCAGGCCGGATGGGTCGGACCCCAGATGCTGACGGTATCGGTACCGGCGATGGCCGCCATGTGCATGTTGCCCGAGTCCATGCTTATCATTACATCGAGCTGCGACATCAGTGCAAGTTCGCCGGCAAATCCGAGTCCGCGGCCTGCGACAACCGTAGTGCGCGGCAGTCCGGTGGCAAAAATTCTGAGTTTTTCGGTCTCGTCCTTGCCGCCGCCGAACCGCAGCAGATGTACATTCTCGCGGGTGTCGCGCCGCTT
>CAZETN010000311.1:0-1730 GCA_964514475.1 uncultured Bacteroides sp. | reverse complement strand
CGAATGGTATGACCCCTCGACACTGGGCGCAGGCACAAACTGGGTTGACGAGCTGTTGCAGAACGGCCTGATGCAGAATTATAATGTGTCGTATTCGGGCGGTTCCGAAAAATCGCACTACTATTTCAGCGCCGGTTTCCTGGACCAGACCGGTGTGGTAAAGAATGTTGGCTACCGCCGTTTCACTTTCCAGAGCAACAACGACGCTCAGCTGACCAAATGGCTGAAGATGTCGCAGAATTTGCTTTTCAGCGCCGACCGTAAGCACAGCGGCTCGTATGATATGGGTGCCACCATGCGCGCGCTCCCCGTATTCCCTGTCAAGGACGAAAACGGCGAATGGAGCGGTCCGGACGGCAATGCCGACTGGTACGGCTCGACCCGCAATCCGGTGGGCCAGAACGAGATGTATCAGTCGACCACCCACGGTTACAACCTGCTGGCAAACATCACTGCCGATATCCGTTTCTGCGACTGGCTGACCTTCCGTTCTACTTTCGGTTTCGAGGCCAACTTCTGGTACAACGACTCGTTCTCGCCCAAATATAACTGGAAGCCCACTCCGGTCGAGGAGTCGTCCAACTACGAGAGCGACAACCGCTCGTTCACCTATCTGTGGGACAACTACTTCACCTTTGACAAGAGTTTCGGCAAGCATGCGCTCAACGTGATGGCCGGTACTTCGGCACAATGGAACGACTTCCGCTATCTGTCGGCGCAGATGAACGGTTTCCTGTTCGATAACGTGCATCAGATGAACAACGGTCAGGAGATGTACTCCATCAACGGCACGCGCACCGAATGGAGCCTGATGTCGTACATGGCCCGCGCCAACTACAGCTACGACAACCGCTATATGCTCACCGCCACCGTGCGTCGCGACGGTTCGAGCCGCTTCGGACCCAAGCACCGCTGGGGCACATTCCCCTCGGTGTCGGCAGCCTGGCGCATCTCCAACGAGAGTTTCTTTGACCGTTCGGGCTTTGTAAATGACCTCAAACTGCGCCTCGGCTACGGACGCACCGGCTCGCAGGCCTCGGTTTCGGAGTACAGCTATCTGCCCACTTTCAACACCCTGCTTTATCCCTTCGGCACCATCGGCGACAATCAGGCCGCCCTGGTGGCCCAGACACTTGCCAATCCCTATATCCACTGGGAGACCATCGAGCAGTTCAATGCAGGCGTGGACGCCTCTTTCTTCCACAACCGTCTGTCCCTATCGCTCGACGGATACATCAAGAACACACGCGATATGCTGGTAAAGAGCACAGTGCCCATTACCTCGGGCTTCGAGGACACTATGGCATCGTACGCCAACGCCGGACGTATGCGCAATATCGGCTGGGAACTCACCGCCAACTCGATCAACATCGACTCGGACTTCACCTGGGAGACCAACGTGGTGCTCACCTGGAACAAAAACCGCATCAAGGACCTCAACAGCGACCACGCCGACTTCCTTAATCAGATTGACGGAGGTTACGTGACCATGCTCGACCGCGGTTATCCCGTGAATGTATTTTACGGTTATGTAACCGACGGCATATTCCAGAACTCCGACGAGGTTCGTGCCCATGCCGTACAGCCCGGCGCCGAACCCGGCGACATCCGTTTCCGCGACCTCAACAACGACGGCGTCATTACCGATGCCGACCGCACTGTCATCGGCAACCCCAACCCCCGCTGGCTATACTCAATGGGCAACAAGTTTAACTACAAAGGCTTCGAAC
>CAZETN010000310.1:0-1741 GCA_964514475.1 uncultured Bacteroides sp. | reverse complement strand
GGCTTCGGGAGCGCCGCCGTCAGCGGCGAAACTGATGATGCGGAGCACGCCGTCGACGTCCAGACGTCCGATAAATCCTTGTCTGCCGAAGCATTCATTTGTGTTGGGGGTGCCGAGTGTTGTGGCAGTCGGAGCGGTTTTCCATACGGTACCCGAAACCCGCAGGCCGTGTATAGTGTGGCCGCCGCCGTCATATATGCCGGCGAACCGCGAGTGTGCGTCGTCGTTTACGGAGGCTATGCCGCGGAAGGAGGCATCGTTTTCCAGGTCGATGTCGTTGGCCTGGAGGAAATAGGTGCCCGGGAAGTACTGCTTCTTGTCATTGCAGGACGATGCAAGCGCGAAGATATCCTCCTTGGTCTTGATCAGGTAGGGACTCTCCTGTGTGCCGTTGCCCTCGAAGGGTATGGGCGCCACGTTGATGGCGAGCCAGAAGTTGCAGTTGCCGTTTACAAACAGGACGGTGTCGGCACCGAAAGCGTTGATTTTAAGCATGTCGCCCTCGATTGTCGAGCAGTGTCCCGTCAGAGAGGCCTTGTTGTCGAGCACCAGATAGAACTTGGTGCCGCCGACGGCCGAGAGCCGGGTGTCGCGGCTGATTTTGGCAAGCGAGTTGTTCTCGCCCAGCAGGATTGCCGATGCGGCCAGGTCGGCAGCGGAGGTATTTCCGGTCCCTTTCAGCATGGGGTAACGGTCGGTGACGCCGTTCCATGTGCTGGCGTCAAATCCGGCGGGGAGGTTGCCCGAGGTGAGCTGGGCCGTGGTCAGCGGAGTTGCGTTCGCCGACTTGAAATCGGTCATCTGGCTGTCGTAGTATATGTTTTCTGTATTCAGCGTGCCGCCTTCGGTGATTGTTCCGAGTGTCTCGGCCCAGCCGGTGGCGCGATCATACTGGTATGTCTCCAGGGTGACCGAGGAGGCGGTATAGAGGTTCCTGAACGAGTTTGTGGCCGGAGC
The DNA here is from genome assembly GCA_964514475.1 of uncultured Bacteroides sp. GTDB lineage: Bacteria > Bacteroidota > Bacteroidia > Bacteroidales > Muribaculaceae > CAG-873. Next base: position 784 of record CAZETN010000310.1, on the reverse strand, counting down.
GCCGGTGTTTGTCAGGCCCATCACTCGTCCGACCAGACCGCCGGTCATGCGCGAGTAGTAACTGCCTACGCGACCGTGGAACGCGGAGTTCTCGAGGGTGGCGTTCTGTACGCGTCCTACAAGGCCGCCTACTTCGCAGGCGGTTCCGCGACCCAGTACGGTGCCTGTGGCGAAGGAACCGGACAGTGTGCCGCCGCTGAGCAGGCCGCATAGGCTGCCGTTCATCACACCTACGCCTTCGGGGGCGCCCAGTCGGTAGCCGTCCGCTGTTCCGGAGAAGGAAAGGTTGCTGGCGTCGCATAAAATCATGCCGGCCACACCGCCCATCGAGGTGCCGATGCCCGGATAGCCGGTGACGTATACGCCCGAGGCCGAGCAGTCGGTGATAGATGTCTGTACCTGTCCTACCAGGCCGCCGCACCAGCCGCCGGCTCCGATTACCTGGATGCCGTCGGCGCTGCAGCCGGTCATGCCGCCCGAGGCCGAGCCGATGAGGCCGCCGCAGACCTGTCCGGTGACGATGAGCGAGCCCCCGATGACATGGCAGTTCTCGACCGGAGCGTTTGACCATGCGGCAAGCGTGCCGCCGATGTTGCCCCACGCCTTGCCGAGCGTGTCCGACACCTGCTTGGTGAACTGGCCGGCCTTCGACCCGTTGATGGCTTTCCCGATGGAGCCGAGCCGGTCGGACAGGCTCTGGACGGCCTTGCCGGGGCCGCTGCCGTTGATGGCCTTCGCCAAGCCGGACATGCCGTCCTTGGCCTTCCCCGGCAGGCCTTGGAGG
>CAZETN010000309.1:0-1746 GCA_964514475.1 uncultured Bacteroides sp. | reverse complement strand
ATCTTGTGGCCTTTTCTTTTCTTTCCGCTGGGCATTTTACGCTAAGTTTAGTGGGTTAATTATATTGGTTTATCGCTATCTTCTTTTACATCCTCCATGAAGGTCTTCGCGGGTTTGAAAGCCGGAATTTTGTGTTCGGGGATGATGATGGTCGTATTTTTGGAGATGTTGCGGGCAGTCTTCTCGGAACGGACTTTGATGATGAAGCTGCCAAAACCACGAAGGTAAACATTTTCGCCATGGGCGAGCGAGTCCTTGACAATCTCCATGAACTTTTCGACTGTATCGAGCACGTTGGCTTTTTCGATGCCGGTGCTTTTGGCGATTTCGTTAACGATGTCGGCTTTAGTCATTTTTGAAACTATGTTAAATGTTATGGTAAGTGCGTTTAAGACAGTTAATTGCGTCTGTTTTGGGGTGCATTTTCAGAATTGCAAGTGCAAATATCGTGATTTTTTTTCAATCAGCACACATAAAAACGCACTTTTATGTTGATTTTTTGACAATTAAGCCCGAAAACGGTGTTTTGCGCGTATCCGCGGCAGTGTCGGCGACGCCGAGGGCCGACAGGCTGGCGACAGTAGGAACTGAGGGGAAACGCGCTCTGAAATCCAGCAGGTTTGCCTCGTCGGCGCGCGGGCAGAAGTATATGGCTTTCCAGCCGGCTCCGACGGCTCCGGCAATGTCCGTATCGGGGTTGTCGCCTATCATAAGGCACATTTCGGGGCAAGTGTGCGCCTTGGCGCAGGCGTGGTCGAAAATGCGACTGTCCGGTTTGTTGACTTCGATTTCGTCGCTGAGCACCACGCAGTCGATCAGAGGTGTCAGGGCCGCCGAGTCCATTTTGCCGTATTGGACCTCGGCAAACCCGTTCGACAGCACACCTATATTATAAGAGGGATGCACACGGCGCAGCAGGGGCAGGGCACCGTCGACCGTGGTGCCCATGCGTGCCAGCAGCCCCAGATAATAGCTGTCCATCAGTGTCGACAGCCGACGGGCTTCGGCGTCGGTGCAGCCTGCCGAGACAAGCGGGCGCCGGAAACGCTCCATGCGCAGATAGTCACGCTGTATTTCGCCGCGGCTGTAGGCCTGCCACAGCTCGTCGTTGACACGGTGGTATACATCGAACCATAAGGTGCTGTGGGGCCAGAGGCGTCCGAGGTCGAAATGGCGGTAAACGTCGTCCAGGGCAATCAGCGAGTTGCCCCGGAAGTCCCACAGAGTGTCGTCAAGGTCAAACCAGATCCAGGGGCGTCCCGGCAGGCGCGGGATGCAGTCAGTCCGCGGCATGGCTGTCTTTGTCATCTGCTTCGAGCGGCTGGTGGCGTATGCCCCCGGCATCGGCCGAGGCGTCTGTGGCGGGTGTCTGCGCGGCCAGCTTGCGCTGATGCCGGTTATGCACTCCGGTAATCGACCCGCATACGGTCATGCCTGTTCCGAAAAGCACGAAAGCGGTGCCGGTGACGATAAACATGATATTGTCCTGAGAGGGTGTCTTGAGAAAAAAGTCCGCTGCCGCGGCCACGACGGTCAGGGTGGCCGGTATGTACAGCCATCCCGGGGCTTTGGCCGGGTGAATGCCGCGGATTATCTCGTAGAAGAGTATAATGGCACCCAGGGATGTGAGTATGCCGAACAGAAACGGAATATACGGAATCCACTTTGCCGGTGTACATATTACCCATGTGCCCACGGCAACGGCCGCAAGGCTGATGAGCATGGCGAATATGTATGGCGCGCCTT
>CAZETN010000308.1:0-1756 GCA_964514475.1 uncultured Bacteroides sp. | reverse complement strand
GCGGAAACGCCTTCTATCATCTGCCCGGCCTTTCGATAGTACACGGAACGATGCTGTATGATACCGACATGACCAACATGCTGATGGCCATCACCCCTTCGGCCGCCAAGCTCGAAAGCAAGCAGGTGAAGTCGGTGCGCTCGCATATCGTCACCGCCCGCGAACTCTGTCCCCATCTTAGTTTCGCTGACTTCCGCAACGGCCTGTCACACGGTATAGCGGACAGCGAGATTGTGCTGACACCCGGGCAGGTGACCGAAATCGAAGAGCTGGAGCAGCGTTATTACGACCCGCGCTATCTGTACGGCAGCCGTCGCCGGGGCAACATGCGTACATGCTATATCCCCGGTGTCGGCACCATAGGTGTGGCAGTTACTCTTACGGCCGACGGTAAAATCGACAGCGTCGAGCTGTCGGGCGACTTTTTCGACACTGCCGAGGCCGGCCTTGAACAGGTTCTGCAAGGGCTGCGCGGAAAGGCACCGGACGATATCGTTCTGCCCGAAAATCTGATACCGGGCCTGTCGTCGCGCGAGCTCGCCCGTATGATTACTGAAAACTGACAATTCAATCATAACCACTCCCCCCCCAATTTAACAATATCCTTACCATGGAACCAACCGAAATCAAGACCACCTGTCTGCACGACATGCACGTGGCATCAGGTGCCAAAATGAGTCCCTTCGCCGGTTTTGACATGCCCATCGAGTACAAGGGCATAGTCGACGAGCACAACGCCGTACGCAACAGTGTGGGCGTTTTCGATGTCAGCCACATGGGCGAGGTGCTTGTAAAAGGTCCCGAAGCACAGCGTTTCGTAAACCACATCTTCACCAACGACGTCACCAAAATCGCCGACGGCGAAATACTGTATGGCATGATGCTCTATACCGATGGCGGCGTGGTCGACGACCTGCTGGTATACCGCCGCAAGGCCGACGAATACTTCCTGGTAATAAACGCCGGCAACATCGACAAGGACATGCGGTGGATCGAGGACAACGCCAAAGAATTCGATGTCGAAATCATAGCGCAGTCCGACTATTACGGCGAACTTGCCATACAGGGTCCCGAGGCCGAAAAGACCCTTCTGGAGGTACTTGGCATAGATGCTTCCGACCTGGGCTTCTATACCTTTAAGGATGTCGTGAAGGACGGCGAGACAATGGTGGTTTCGCGCACCGGATATACCGGTGAGGACGGCTTCGAGGTTTATGCCTCGCACGACGCTGTCCGCGGTTTCTGGCAGAAACTTATGGAAGCCGGCGTGCAGCCCTGCGGTCTCGGATGCCGCGACACCCTCCGCTTCGAGGCCGGCCTACCTCTGTATGGCGACGAACTCACTGCCGAAATCACTCCCGTCGAGGCCGCTCTTTCCATGTTCTGCAAGCTTGACAAGGACGAGTTCAACGGTAAGGAGGTAGGGGCACGTCAGAAGGCCGAGGGCGTAACCCGCAAGTGTGTGGGACTCGAGATACATGGTCCCGCCATCGCCCGCCACGGCTATGAGGTGCTTGACGCCGACGGCAATGTCATCGGCGAGGTTACCACCGGTTACCGCTCGATTACGCTTGACCGTAATCTGGCGATGGCTATGGTCGGAATCGACCATGCCAGACTCGGCACCGAAGTAAACGTGCGTGTCCGCCGAAAGGTTTTCCCCGCTACAGTGGTCAAGAAACGTTTCTACACCCCCAATTAAAAAAAATAACCCCCTCCGGTCCGGAAATATCAAAAAACATATATAACCTACCTA
>CAZETN010000307.1:0-1780 GCA_964514475.1 uncultured Bacteroides sp. | reverse complement strand
CCTGCAATCATCCGGTGCATCCGGACGACACCAAGGCCTTTATGGAATTCGACATAAGCGATATGTTCGAGAGAATATCGGGTATCTTCACCGGTATTGACCTGCTGGCGCTGTTCGTAGGCCTCGGCACTCTCATCGCCGGTATAATCAGCGTAGGCAACAAAATGTGGATAATAGTACGCGAGCGCACCACCGAAATCGGCATACGCCGCGCCATCGGAGCCAAGCCCCGCGACGTCATCGCCCAGGTGCTCAGCGAAAGTATGGTGCTGACTACCGTGGCCGGTACAGCGGGCATATGTTTCGCGGCAATGGTGCTGGGTATAGCCGATATGGTTACCGCCTCTCCTGACCTCGGCCACGCCGGGTTCCAGCTTACATTCGCCGCATCGCTGACAATTCTCGCCTTGTTTCTGGTGCTCGGCACAATCGCCGGCCTCATACCCGCAATCCGCGCCATGCGCATCAAGCCCGTCGAGGCCATGCGCGGCAAATAAGATACGAATGGAAATAAAAAATAAAAATAACAGTCATACCCTCCTCAGCAAAACGCAATGAAAAAGTTTCTGAAAGCCGCAATGTGGACGCTGATCGTCCTGATTTTTGTCGGCACCTTTGTCTACCTGTTCGTCAACTCGCAGTCGAAACCCGAGGTATACGAGACCGTGAGCCCCGAAATGCGCGACATTGAGCGCACAGCCGTGCTCACCGGAAAAATCGAACCCCGCGACGAAATTCTTATCAAGCCCCAGATTTCGGGCATCATCACCAAAATAAACGTAGAGGCCGGCGACCAGGTACAGGCCGGCGACGTAATCGCCACCATCAAGGTCATACCCGAGGCATCGCAGTTGTCGTCGGCATCGAACCGTGTCGAGACCGCACGTATCGCCCTCGAGGACGCACGCCAGAAGCACGAGCGCAACAAACTGCTATATGACAAAAAGGTTATCTCGCGCGAGGAATACGAAGGAACCGAAACCACCTGGAAACAGGCCCGCAAGGAACTTGAGGGGGCCCAGGACGCTCTGCGCGTCGTACAGCAGGGAGTATCGGCCATGAATGCCTCGGAGGCCTCCACTCAGGTGCGTGCCACCATCAGCGGCCTTGTGCTCGACGTCCCGGTCAAGGTAGGCACATCCGTTATCCAGGCCAACACATTCAATGACGGCACATCCAACGCCACCATCGCCGACATGGGGAACCTTATCTTCCGAGGCAATGTCGACGAGACCGAAGTCGGAAGTCTGCGGGTAGGCATGCCCATGACAATCAGCATCGGAGCGCTCAGCGACGCACATCCCAGCGGCATCCTGGAGTATATATCGCCCAAAGGCACCGACACTTCCGGCGCCAACACGTTCGAAATCAAAGCCGCTTTGGCCGACCTGCAGGCAGGCGGCATACGCGACGGGTACAGCGCCAACGCCACAGTCAGCCTTGAAAAGCGCAATCAGGTTCTTTCAGTGCCCGAGAGTGTGATCGAGTTCGCCAACGACTCTACCTTCGTATATGTGCTGACGTCAGCTGCAGGACAGCCACAGCAGTGGAAACGTACCGCGGTCAAAACCGGTCTGTCGGACGGCATAAACATTGAGATTAAAGACGGTATCACAGCCAAAAACGCCCTGCGCGGCGCCAAAACCGAAAAATAAACAGACGCTATGAAGACTCTCAATCTCCTCCTGGCGGCGACAGCGTTGTCCGTCAGCGGGGCGAGCCATGCGCAGGCCTGGTCGCTGGACAGCTGCATCACATACGCCCACGAGCACAATATCCA
>CAZETN010000306.1:0-1793 GCA_964514475.1 uncultured Bacteroides sp. | reverse complement strand
AGCATGCGGGTGCGGAAGTACTCGACGTTGTCCATCAGACGGGTATGCAGGTCGTTGCTCTCGCCAAGCATCCTGAACATCTCGAGGCTGGCGCCCACAATGGCGGGAGCCACGGAATTGGAGAACAGGTATGGACGCGAGCGCTGACGCAGCATGGCGATGACCTCTTTGGGGCCCGTGGTGAAGCCACCCATGGCGCCTCCGAACGATTTGCCCAATGTTCCGGTGAAGATATCGATGCGGCCATACAGATTGTACTTCTCGGCCACACCGTGACCTGTCTCTCCGACCACACCGGCGGAGTGGCTCTCGTCAACCATCACCAGCGCATCATACTTTTCGGCGAGTTCGCATATTCTATCCATGGGAGCCACGTTTCCGTCCATGCTGAACACACCGTCGGTGGCTATGAGGCGGAAGCGGCAGTCCTGCGCCTCCTGCAGACAGCGCTCCAGCTCGGCCATATCGGCGTTGGCGTAACGGAAACGCTTTGCCTTGCACAACCGCACGCCGTCGATGATGGAGGCATGATTGAGGGCGTCGCTGATTATGGCGTCCTGTTCGGTGAGCAACGGCTCGAACAGGCCGCCGTTTGCGTCGAAGCAGGCGGCATAGAGTATCGTATCCTCGGTGTGGAAATAGTCCGAAATGGCTTTTTCGAGCTGTTTGTGCAGGTCCTGCGTACCGCAGATAAAACGCACCGACGACATGCCGTAGCCGCGGCTGTCCATAGCCTTTTTCGCCGCCTCGATAAGACGGCTGTTGTCGGCCAGACCCAGGTAGTTGTTGGCGCAGAAGTTGAGCACATCGTCCTGCTGCCCCTCGACGGCGATGCCGGCACTCTGAGGGGTGGTGATTATACGTTCCTCTTTGTAAAGACCCGCGTCGCGGATTTCCTGCAGCTCGCGTGTCAGATGCTCTTGAAACTTGCTGTACATGGTATAGGGGGGATTAGAGATTTACGGTTGCCCGGTTTTTTTCGGAAAAAACGGGCCTTTGACTGTTTTTTTCTACGGCAAAAGTACATTTTTTTTTGCGAAAACCATTATTTTTGCAAAGGAAAAACTCAGACATGCCCCGAAACACGGACGATACGCTTTCCAACTGTCAGAACTGTTCCAATCAACACTTATCCGAGCACTAACCATAATTCATCAAGCCATCATGAAAAATATCCTGATTATCGGTGCCACAGGCCAGATAGGCAGCGAGTTGACCATGAAACTGCGCGGCATCTACGGCAATGGCAACGTTGTAGCCGGCTACATACCCGGCGCCGAACCCAAGGGCGAACTTGCCGAGAGCGGCCCGTCGGCCATAGTCGACATCACCAGTGGCAGCCAGATAGCCGAAGCCGTACAAAAGCATAAAATCGACACCATATATAATCTGGCGGCCCTGCTCAGCGCCGTAGCCGAGGCCCGTCCCCAGCTGGCTTTCAAAATCGGTGTGGGCGGCGTCTACAATGTGCTTGAGGTTGCCCGCGAGCATGGATGCGCCGTATTTACACCCAGCTCAATCGGCTCGTTCGGTCCCGAGACACCTCACGACCGCACCCCGCAGGATACCATACAGCGCCCAAGAACAATCTACGGCGTCACCAAAGTCAGCGGCGAACTGCTGTCCGACTACTACGCGCACCGCTTCGGAGTAGACTCACGCTCGGTACGTTTTCCGGGCCTCATCAGCTACGTGGCACCTCCGGGCGGTGGCACAACCGACTACGCCGTCGACATTTATTACGCCGCTGTCGAGGGCCGCACCTTCAAGTGCCCCATCGCCGCCGGCACCTT
>CAZETN010000305.1:1207-1803 GCA_964514475.1 uncultured Bacteroides sp. | reverse complement strand
GCGACGCATGCCTTTTCTTCACCGCAAAACAAGTTAAAAAATGAGCGAGCCGACTATTTCGAACGTACGCGAGCTACAGTTGCGCGTACCCCCGCGTACGGCAGCCACCCCTGACATGCTCGAAGCCCTGTGCGCAAAGGAACTTCACATAGACCAGACACGTATAAAGCGTATCGACATAGTTCGGCGCAGCATCGACGCCCGCCAGCGTAATGTCATGGTCAACCTTTCAGTGCGAGTACATGTCGACGCCATTGACCCGAGTGCCGGAATAGAATGTCCGGTAGAATACAGGACTGTACCCGACGATGCACCGCAGGCTGTCGTTGTCGGCGCCGGACCCGCCGGTCTTTTCGCGGCTCTCCAGCTGATTGAATGCGGCATACGTCCCATTGTACTGGAGCGCGGCAAGGACGTGGACAGCCGCCGTCTTGACCTGGCACGGATAAACCGGACAGGACAGGTCGACCCTGATTCCAACTACTGTTTTGGCGAAGGTGGCGCGGGAGCATACTCGGACGGCAAACTGTATACACGCAGCAAAAAACGCGGTCCCGTCGACAAGGTACTCAACATCCTGCATCAGCACGGCGCCT
>CAZETN010000305.1:0-1197 GCA_964514475.1 uncultured Bacteroides sp. | reverse complement strand
GCGACATTCTTGTGGACGCGCATCCGCATATCGGCACCGACAGGCTGCCAGGCGTAATCAAGGCCATGCGCCTTACCATCGAACGCTGCGGAGGTCAGGTATACTTCAACTGCACCGTGGAGGGCTTCATAATCCGGGACAACCGGGTCTGCGGTGCAACCACACGTGACGGGCGCACCTTCGACGGCCCCGTAATCCTTGCGACAGGCCACTCGGCTCGCGATGTCTACGAGTTGCTGATGGCGCGGAATATTCGCATCGAGGCCAAGGGTATCGCCGTAGGCGTACGCCTCGAACATCCGCAGACACTGATTGACCAGATACAGTATCACAGTACGGAGGGTCGCGGAAAATGGCTGCCGGCCGCTGAATATTCGATGCTGACGCGCGTCGACGACCGCGCCGTATATTCGTTCTGCATGTGTCCCGGCGGATTTATCATACCTGCGGCAAGCGCACCTGACCAGCTCGTGGTCAACGGCATGTCGCCCTCGAACCGTGGCACCAGATGGTCGAACTCCGGAATGGTTGTAGAGGTGCTCCCCGAGGACATCGCAGGCGACGACCCGCTGCGCGTCCTCCGCTACCAACTCGACATCGAACAGAAATTTTACCGCGACACACAGACATACGGATGCGCCAACCCCCTTGACGCACCCGCCCAACGTATGACCGACTTCGTCAACCGTCGCGAATCCACCTCCCTGCCCCCGACTTCGTACGCACCGGGCATACATCCGGCACGCATCGACCGGCTCCTCCCCGACCCCATATCCCGGCGCCTCGCCAAAGCCTTTACCGAATTCGGCCGCAAGTCAGTTCTACACATTGGTACCGGCAACACCGTTCGCGAAAAAGGCGGCAAGAAAACCGGAAAAGTCCTTTCCTTCCTGACCGACGAAGCCGTACTCATCGGGTGCGAGACCCGAACCAGCAGCCCGGTCCGCATTCCGCGCGACAACGAGACGCTGGAGCATCTCACCATATCCGGCCTATACCCTTGCGGCGAAGGCGCCGGCTATGCCGGCGGCATCGTCTCCGCCGCTATCGACGGCCTCCGCTCCGCCACCGCCGTCGCCCAAAAATTATCCGCACCTGCCAACCCTTTGCCACCCGCAAAACCTCGATTTTATGCATCCGGACCACGGCTCTTTCATTTAAGACAAAAATAGAGACATAGCACCCCTTACCCGGTTC
>CAZETN010000304.1:0-1812 GCA_964514475.1 uncultured Bacteroides sp. | reverse complement strand
TAAAATTATCCAACCAGACCCGATATGAAAAAAGAAGTTATTCAAATAAACGGTCCGGAGGGCCTGAAGGCCGCCGCCGACCGATTTGTCGAGCTGATGGACGACTACACCGTATTCGCTTTCTACGGACAGATGGGCGCAGGCAAGACAACTTTCATCAACGCCCTTACGCGCCGCCTCGGCGTCGAGGGCGATATGGCGAACTCGCCTTCGTTCTCGATTATCAACGAATACCGTTCGGACACGACTGCCGAACTGATTTACCACTTCGACCTGTACCGCCTCGAAAGCCTGGACGAGGCAATGGACATCGGCGTCGAGGATTATTTCGACTCAGGTGTGCTGTGCCTGCTTGAGTGGCCCGAGCGCATCGAACCCATGCTCCCCGATGACACCGTGCGCGTGAACCTCGTCGTGGACCCCGATACCGACGCGCGCACGATGACAGTAACCTTGCCCGACGAAAACTGACAATGGCGCTGCGCTTTGTCAACGTCGACACCTGTACGTCGACGATGAATTTCGCGGCGGAGCTGTCTGAAGACGAAAGCCCTCACGGCACCGTCGTAAACGCCCGTTGCCAGACCGCAGGACGCGGCCAGCGCGGAAACGGCTGGGAGTCGGAACCGGGGGAGAACCTCACTTTTTCGATTGTGCTGCGACCTGTGGCCCTGCCGGCACATCGGCAGTTCGAACTGTCGATGGCGGTGTGCACGGCACTGTGCCGCGTGCTGCGGCGCGTCCTGCCTGACCATGACATACGCATAAAATGGCCGAACGACATCTATGCCGGCGACGGCAAGATGGCGGGTATACTTATCGAGAATGTAATAGGCGGGTGCGCACGTCTTACCCGCTCGATCGCCGGGCTGGGCATAAACGTCAACCAGACGGTTTTCCGCTCGGACGCCCCGAATCCCGTTTCCATGGCGCAACTCAGCGGCCGCCGTCACCGGCAGACACCGCTGCTCGAGGCCATCTGCAAGTCCGTTATCGAACTCGTCGACCGGCTCCCGGACAATGAAGGAATGCTGCTGCGCGAATATCACAGTCTGCTGTGGCGCAATGACGGAATACCTCACCGGTGGCTCGATACGCGCAGTCTGCTTATGTTCGACGCCGCCATCGACCATGTCGACCCGACGGGACCGCTGGTGCTGAGGCTCGCTGACGGCAGCCTCCACTCGTTTCTGTTCAAACAGGTAGCCGCCGTTCTGGGCTGAGGGTGCCCCCCCCTCAGAGTGCTTCGACCAAGGGGTCCGAAGTATTGAATACCGGACCGTACTTTATGGTATACATACTGCCGTCAGGGGCCACCGTGACAAGCAGAAGACTCACGTCCGACATTCTGTCGGCCATTTTAAGCGCTGCCTCGCTCCCCATCGCCATACAGGCAGTGGCGATGGCGTCGGCGGTGATGCAGCGCGAGGATATAACCGTGGCCTGACGTACGTCGGTGACAACGGGATATCCGGTTATCGGCGAAATCGTGTGTCCCACCACAGTACCGTCGTCAAGTGTGCGGAAATTGCGGTAATTGCCGCTTGTGGCCACACAGCAGTCAGTGAGGTCGAGAGTGCACAGAGGAACATTTCCGACGCGTCCGCTCTCTGGACTTACTATGCGTACATGCCAGTCGTTGCCCTCCGGGTTCTTTCCGCTCAGCGACATCTCGCCGCCAATCTCCACCAGAAAATCCTCGACACCGTTACGCACGAGCACATTTCCCACGCAGTCAACTCCGTAGCCTTTCGCAATGGCGCTGAAGTCGAGCTGCGTGCCGGCGTTCTTGAGACGGATGCGGTGGGCGGC
>CAZETN010000303.1:0-1814 GCA_964514475.1 uncultured Bacteroides sp. | reverse complement strand
TATGTTGTCAGTCGAAATGGCGCGCATGTCCACCCCTCGGTTCACCGTCGAGCGGGCCTCGGTATTGGCATCCGAGCCGGTTCCCACGCCCTGCAGGTTGGCATCGCGGTTGACGGGCGCGCCGTCCACCACGAAAGCGGTGCCCAGCGATGTTATGGCATAGTCGCTGCCCAGGGTTCCCTTGGCGCCGGTGGCCGACACCGAGCCGGTCTCGCGCAGGGTTATGGTATTCGCCGTCGTCATCGACGGATCCTTGGCCATGTTTCCGGGCAGCAGCTCGAGCAGGTCGGTGAAACTTGTAGGCTGCAGGTGCTGCATGGCCGCCCGGTCGATACGCGAGCCCGAAGTAAGTCCCGAAGCCTCGCGTGCCGTTACCACAATCTCGCCCAAAGTAGTTATCTCGTGCTTCAGCGTATCGGCGGCCGCCGGCAGACGCCGGGGCACGCTGTCGGCAACCGCGACCGAGTCGGCGCCTGTAACGGCCGAAGCCTGAAGCGCGGAAAACCCGGAGACAGCAATGACGGCGGCAATACGAAGCATATGGAAGAATTGCGATAATGGTTAATGACAGCCGGCGCGGCACAAAGCCATAGCGCACAGTTTGACTTTGCAAAATTCGCAATTATCCCCACGCCCCGCAATCGCTAAAAATAGGTAAAAAGGCCGCATAGACCTCATATCTCCGCCTACCTAATTTTAGGTATGGCTCCCGCAAGTTATGGTATGGCGGGCCCCGATACAGTGCGGCCGGACTCTCCGGAGTTTGCTCCGAAAAGTCCGGCCGCACGGCGGTATCGTAAAAATGCCACGGTCATGGCGACCGCGTTGGAACCGGTTCAGTCAATCTGGCGCAGCAGGTGTCCGGGCAGAACCTCGCCCCCGCTCTCCTTTTTGAATGTGGTGGCGCCGAAGGTGGCGCCATAGGCGTTCTCTTCTTCAGCCATAAAGCGGTTGTCCCATATTTTGGAAGCGACCGGCTTTACGACGGCAATGCGCTTGTATTCGACTTTTCCGTCCTTTTCCTGAGCTTCGAGAACTTCGAACCGTGTGTTTTCGTCTATGCCCTCTTTGAGACCGATGCATGCCATAACCTCCTTGTCGTCGGCCTCGACTACGGGGGTCTTTATTCTGAACTGGTCGTATTTGTGCTGCAGGTCGGCCACGTTTTCATCGATTGCGCGCTGGCAGGCCTTGCGCACCATAAGCAGAGGCTCCTCCTCGTTGATGCCCAGGAAGGACGTCGTTGAGCCTGCCGACTCGACCTGACCGAGATATTTGAAGCGGAATTTATCGCGGTTTTGCTCGAAGGCGCGGCATTTGTTTTCGTCCGGAGTGGCGCTATAGCACAGGTTGTAGAATGTTCCCGCGGCCTCGTCGTCCCATACCAGCTGGTACAGGTGAGTGGTGATTTTTACTTTGAAGCCTTTGATGGACGAAATCATGTCGCCGAGGTCGTCGGTCAGCGAGCTGATGTTTATTCCGGTGGCGGCTCCGGCAAGGGCGCCCACGATTTTCAGTCCGGCGCCGAATGCGCGCGCCTTTTTGTTCTTGTCTACATATTTGATTTCGTTTACAAGCAGAAACGACTGCCCGATGAGTTCCTCGCCGGCGTCCTCAAGCATGGCTTTTCCGCGTGCCGAGCGTGCTGCCAGCTCATGGTCGAGAGCCGAGGCGTTGTATATGCCGCGTTCCTTGATCAGGTCCATCGAGCATTCGCCGGTAAGGATGTTGCGGTCGAACCATCTTGCCACCATGCGCGGGGCTATCTGATTGCTGTCGATGAATGAGTCGATCGAGTCCTTGAACTGGCCGTT
>CAZETN010000302.1:0-1826 GCA_964514475.1 uncultured Bacteroides sp. | reverse complement strand
AACATAGCCTCCATGTCGTTCGATCCCGAAATCATCTACAACAAAATACGCGAGTATAAGCCCGACTTCCATATGGTTTACGAGCACGACCCTCTGCGCCAGCAGATTGCCGACTCATGGCCCAACAGCCTCGACGACTCGTTCGCCCGCGCAGAATGGGACTGGAAACCCGAATACGACCTGGACTCAATGACACGCGACATGCTTGAGAAACTCACTGTCAAGCTGTCGTCCAAGACCCCCGAACTGGCCGTATGACAACGCTGTACTCGTGGAACGTAAACGGGTTGCGGGCCGTTATCAAGAAAGGTTTCGAGGACATTCTGCAGGCCTCGGGCGCCGACATTTTTTGCCTCCAGGAAACCAAACTGTCGCAGGATGTTCCGGAAATGCCTCTTGACGGCTACCACCACTATTGGAATACGGCCGAGAAGAAGGGCTATTCGGGCACCGGTATATATGCCAGACGCGAGCCTATCGCGGTCACACGCGGCATCGGCGTGGACGAACACGACCATGAGGGCCGGGTGCTCACACTCGAATTCGGCGACTTCTATCTTGTAAATGTGTATGTGCCCAACTCGCAGACCGAGCTGGCACGCCTCGACTACAGGATGCAATGGGAAGACGCTTTCCTGAAGTATGTCACATCGCTCGACCGTGTCAAACCGGTGATAATCTGCGGCGACATGAACGTGGCACACCGCGAAATCGACCTCAGAAACCCCGACACGAACCATCGCAATCCCGGATTCACCGACGAGGAACGTTCAGCCTTCTCGCGTCTGCTTGACGCCGGATTTGTCGACACCTTCAGGCACCTGCACCCCGACGACCCTAAATACAGCTGGTGGAGCTACCGCTTCAAAGCACGCGAAAAGGGCATAGGCTGGCGCATCGATTACTTTCTGATTTCAGAGCGGCTGCTGCCCCGGCTTATCTCCGCCGAAATCCATAACGACATTTTCGGCTCGGACCACTGTCCCGTAAGCATTGTCATCGACGACGCAAAGTAAACTGTAAACAGTTGTATCCCGCACTGCCGCGCCTTACGGTTTCTGAACCTTGCGCGCACAGCGATTGTTTATATCACGTCCGGCACTCCCGTCTGTGCCGGCACAATGGTCATCACACTCTCCCCCGCCACATACATATATTATACTATAAGTGTACGGGGACTACAAGCCGGACGATATGGACAACCGCGACATTGAAGTTTCCCTGCTCTCGATTTATGAGATGCCCGAGCGCACCTCACTCTACCGAAGCGCTGTCCGCCGCTATGACGGCGGCGAAATCGGCGTTTCGCTTCGCGCGTGGCTCGATGCCGGCGACAGCGGCAGCCTCACCCTTACGGCCGAGGTAATTTACTCCGACAAGGACGCCATGATGCATCCGACACTTTTCAGCGCATGCGCGGCAGCCGAATTCTCCGTCGTCCATAGCGCCGGCAGTGTCACCATAGGCCGGGGCCGCTTGCTGCTGCCACATCACCTGCTTACCCTGATGCTCGGCACCGTTGTCGGCGCTTTGCGGGGTATAATTGCCGTGCGCACCCGCGGAACAGCCCTCGAGGGGTCGCCTCTGCCACTACTCAATATAGCCGACCTGGCCAGGTCGCTGTCTCATGCGGTGTAAACCGCCCGCCCCGCCATAAACCATACGCTCCACCTACAACAATGACGCCGCATTGCATATGTGGCGTCATTGTTGTATTTAATTCATCACCAAATAGCCCGATATTCACATTTTTAATTGCATTATGCTATGTTTTTCGCAGATTCTACCTGCAAGTGCAAAATTAGGCAATAAATTTGAAGAACTCA
>CAZETN010000301.1:0-1836 GCA_964514475.1 uncultured Bacteroides sp. | reverse complement strand
GGCCAGCCCGATATGGAGTCCCGACAGTAAGAAAATCGCCTTCCAGAGCGATTTGCACGGCAATTTCGATATTTTTGTGATGCCGGCCGCCGGAGGTAAAGCCACCCGGCTTACTTACAGTTCGGTGCGTGAGACCCCTGAGGCTTTCAGTCCCGACGGCAAGTCCATATATTACTCGGCCAATATCCAGACTCCGGCCAGGAGCGCAGTTTTCCCCGGCGGAGTGCTGGGGCAGCTATATGCAGTGCCCGTCAGTGGCGGCGCATCGCGTCAGGTGCTGGGCACGCCGGCAGGCCGTGTCGACTTCGGCGGCAAGGACTGGTTTCTGTATCAGGACACCAAAGGTTTCGAGGACGAATGGCGCAAGCATCACACATCGTCGGTGACGCGTGATATATGGCGGTATGACATCGGTACAGGCAAGCACACCAACCTTACCGTACGCCCGGGCGAAGACCGGGACCCGGTTGTCGATGGTGACAAAGTCTATTTCCTGAGTGAGCGTGACGGCGGTTCGATGAACGTATGGGTCGCTCCTTTGTCTGATATGTCCAAGGCTACGGCAGTCACTGCGTTCAAGACACATCCCGTGCGTTTCCTGAGCGCTTCGGACAACGGTCTGTTATGTTATGCCTATGACGGCGAAATCTATACACAGAAGGCCGGCGGAAAACCCGTAAGGCTGCCGATAGAAGTCCGTGAGGACAATGTCGGGGATACCCCCGAAAAAATGAGTGTGCGCTCAGGCGCCCGTTCGGCAACCTTGTCGCCCGACGGCAAGTTTGTCGCCTTTACCCACCGCGGCGACGTTTTCGTCACATCGGCTGAGTACAATACCACCAAACGCATTACCTCGACACCGCAGGGGGAGAGCAGTCCCGTATGGTCCAAAGACGGCAAGACGCTGTATTATGTAAGCGAGCGTGACGGCCTCCCCAACATCTGGGCGGCCACGCTCGGTCATGACGGAGACCCGGATTTCGCAAACGCCACCGTCATTGACGAAAAACCCTTGTTCAAGGCAGACAAGACCGACCGCCGCGACCCTCTGGTATCGCCCGACGGCAAAAAACTGGCCTTTATAGCCGACCGCAACCGCCTGTGCGTCATGGATCTCAAGAGTAAGAATGTCAGGCAGCTGACTGACGGCTCGCTTAACCCGTCGCGCACGGGAGGTTTCTACTACACCTGGAGTCCAGACTCTAAATGGATCGCCTTCGGCATAAACGCCCGCAATCACGACCCGTATTCGGATGTGGCGCTGCTTAACGTCGACAGCGGCGAACTGATTAATCTGACCAACTCGGGCTACTTCAGCGAGCAGCCTCGCTTCGCCCTCGACGGTAACGCAGTAATCTACGCCACGGACCGATACGGTATGCGCAACCATGCCTCATGGGGCAGTCAGATGGACGTTATGATGGTCTTCCTTAATCGCGACGCTTTCGACAAGTTCCGCCTCAGCGAGGAGGACTATAAGATACGCAAGGAACTTGAAAAGAAAAACAAGGACAAAGCCGACAAGGACAGCAAAAAGGATGACAAGAAGTCGGATAAGAAAGATGAATCGAAGGCTGACGAGAGCAAGGACATAAAAGTCGAAAAGGACGGCATCGAGAACCGTGTCGTACGCATGACGCCCATTTCTGTGGACCTTGGCGACGCTTTCGTCACCTCCGACGGCGAGACCCTGTATTATCTGATATCGGCGCAGGACGGTACCCAGCGGTGGAAAATCAACAGCCGCAAG
The DNA here is from genome assembly GCA_964514475.1 of uncultured Bacteroides sp. Taxonomy (GTDB): domain Bacteria; phylum Bacteroidota; class Bacteroidia; order Bacteroidales; family Muribaculaceae; genus CAG-873. The sequence goes on along the minus strand of CAZETN010000301.1, from coordinate 86 downwards.
AACGAGCACAAGATGGTAGCCAAGGCTCCCGGAAGCCGCGGATTCGACATCACTGCGGACGGAAAGAATGTGCTTTTGGTCGGGTC
>CAZETN010000300.1:0-1837 GCA_964514475.1 uncultured Bacteroides sp. | reverse complement strand
TGAGTTCTTCAAATTTATTGCCTAATTTTGCACTTGCAGGTAGAATCTGCGTTCTTACTGGAAAATATCAAAATATGACCTGATTACTTTCCATATCGGCCAACTATACCGTCCCGCAATCAGCCCGGGACAGTCAACTTTAAGCAGAGTGCCGTTTTTACCGCAGGAAACGGGGTGCGTGGATGAATATACCGAGCGCTATGCCTACTCCCCAGGGCCGTACTCCGCTGGAGGTATAATTGAGATAGGCCGTGACCACACCAGGTATGGGAAGCGAATAGCACACGTCAAGTTCACCATAGAAGCGCACTGTGTTGAACCAGCCGCCATAGTGGCTGCCCCAGGGTACGGCGTAGGACGAAGTGGCATCGTCGTACTCACCGCCTCCGCTCATTATGCGGCGCACCGGCACATAGGCGCTCATTGTCAGCCTTGCGGTAAAACTCGAACTATATTTGTAAATCGGTATAAGCGATGCGGCCAGGAACGAATTGGCCCTGTAACGGCGGTTGAACTGGTTGTAACATGCCGGAGTGGGTTCGTATGCCGGAGCATTCACTATGTCGGCATCATACGAACCGGTAAGTTTGCGCGTCGACAGCATCGCGTCACCTTCGAGACCGAGAGCGAAATGTCGGGCCATATCCCAGTAGTTACGGGTACGGAGGTTTAGCTGAAGCCACCGCGGACTGGCATCATAGGCGTAAGGCGCATGACCGCCGTCTCCGGTATTGCCTTCGGCCCCGGGACCATAATGGAAGTCGCCCAGCAACCCCATGGCGGCAAAATCGTAGCTGTGCCCCTGCGTTGGGTAGTTTTCCTGATCAAGAGTCGATGATGTGTATCCGAATCTGACCTGTCCGAGGTTCAAAGCAGTGTGGTCGCGTAATTCCTGTCCGGCAGCTGATTTTGCGCTTATGCGGAAGAATGAATCGTACAGACGTCCGAAACCGGCGCTGAATGACATTTTTCCTCCGGCACCTGCCGCCCAGTCGTAATAAAGGCGCCCGTAATACTCGTGTCCGACGATGAAACTCGGGCGGTTGTCCTCGAAAAACAGCCTGTCGTCCTCGAAATAACGTTTGCGCGACACGACACCGGTTATGCCGATGGCGCTCGGGATACCGGTATGCAGATTTTTCGAGGCGTTGAACTGCGCCGCCATGTAGCTCTGGCCTATCCAGGCATTCAGACTTGCATTAATCGAGGTGAAGCTCAGGGTACTGTAGCCTGCCGACAGATAAAGGTAACTTTGTGTGGACGAGGAGATATATCCACCGAGCCCTATGCTGTAGTCGTTTTTCGGAGCTGCCTGTACATCAAGACGGAACAGTCCGGTAGAATCGTTGTATTCCGCCTTGGGCAACAGGTCGGCGATGCGTCCCGACGACACAGCCCGGTAAAAGGACTGACGCGCATGCACTATCCCGAATGTGTCGGCCTTGGCCGGTTCGAAGAGGTAACGCAGATACTCATTCTGCCGAGGCGTTCCTCCCTGCACGTCTACCGAATCGAAACGCACGAACGGGGTGCGCGCCTTGAACACCATACGGTTTGTACGGCGTGTCAGCGCAGGCATCCGCGAGGTTACCCGACGCTTGATCGAGTCTATGAACTCCATGGCACGGTCGTACCCTATTTTATAAATGGCGTCGCATGCCTGAAAATCAAGCAGGCTGAATTCATCGAGCTTGACCCGTATGTTTATGCCGAGACTGTCAGGGACGACATGTTCCTGCGGACGCATGGCTATGGCATCGATCTGGTCCATCATCGAAGTCTGAGGGCCGCTCGACGACGACCCGACATTGACGCCTATCATTATGTCCGGGGCAAA
>CAZETN010000299.1:0-1853 GCA_964514475.1 uncultured Bacteroides sp. | reverse complement strand
CCCTGAGGAGGAGTGAGGAAAGGGCCGTTGCACTTCTTATTGGAATCTTTCGTGCAGCCCTTCTATCAGCGTGTTAACGGCGGTAACATCATTCCCGGCGAAGTGGCCTCTGTACAGGCCCGCACCGATTATCCCGCTTCGGTAGACGAACTTGTTGTCCGTGCGTGGAAAGACAAGTCAAACGACCTGTACCGCGTCGACTTCGATTTCGACCGCGCCGACATGAGCGGCGACAATTATCCCAACAATGTCACCTACTTCGATATACAGATGCAGAAGTATGACGGAGGTCCGTGGATAAGTGTTCCCAACCTGCGTATCATGCACGACGGTGTTGTCAAGGTACAGGCCGGCGACCCGCTTAAATCGTGGGCAGGCATCGACCCCGAAATTTATGACGGCCGCATACCGGGTCTGTATAAGTTCGGTGACCGCAATGAACCGCATAACCCCGCCAACATCACGGACAAGGCGTTTGCCAAACTCAAACCCGAGGCCAACGCCACTCCTTCGGTGGCATACGCGCTGTTCCAGAACGAAAATCCCACGCAGTATAAGTTTCGCGCCGTCGCCCATTATGCGGCCGACAACAGCTATATCAGCAAGGCTGCCGTTACGCCAGCCACCACAGCGATTTATCAGGGCACAACCGGCATTGACGACGTAATGGAGGACAGCGGTGTCACCGCAGTACGTGTATATCCCGTGCCGGCCGATACCGAAATAACTGTCGAGTCGCCCGAGGCGATAACCGCAGTCAGGATATACAGTGTCACCGGAGCCGAGGTAATGCGCCTCAACGGCAACGGCACCTGCTGTCAGCGCGTCAACATCAGCCATCTGGCTGCCGGTACGTACATGCTGGGTGTCAACGGACTGGCTCCTGTGCGCATGATCAAGTTCTGAAAGATTTCCTGAATTCACTAATAAGGCAGAGACCGCCCCGTACCGCAACGTACGGTGGCAGTCTCTGCCATTTTATGCCGTTCTGAAAACAATAGGGTGCCCGAGAGAGAATTTTATCCAAAAACATTGCGTGCCGCCGCAGGCATGCAAACTTTTTCAATGCACCGGCGTTTACATTATAACACGTCACTCAACGAATTTTAACTGTCGCACCGCAGCTGAAGCCGATAACCGAATTCGCCGAATGACATGCACGATGACGAAAATTCGCATGATGACTGAAACGATAAAAATCAAATAAAGTCTAACATACTAATTCTCTCTCTCAAATGAAAAAATCGTTACTCCTTCTTGGCGCATGCGGATGTATGATGTTCGCCGCCGATAGTGCTTTCGCTCAGGAAACCGTAGTGGTTGAAGAAGAGCAGCAGGTCGTTGACGTGGCCGTGCCCTGTCACACCTATTATTATTCGAGTTGGCGCGACAACTGGTTCATCCAGCTTGGCGCAGGCATGGATGTCTCCCTTATGGAGAACTACTACCCGCAGGGTTCGAAAGGTCATCCTATCACCGCCTCGTATGGTGTGGGCTTCGGCAAGTGGATGTCGCCTTATCTGGGATGGCGTCTCGCATTTCAGGGCGGTACAATCCACTTCAAGAATTCCGAGTATAACAAATTCCGTTACGTAAACGCCAACTTCGACCTTATGTGGGATATGTTCAACTCGTTTAAGGTCAATCCCAGACGCGTGTTCTCGATTGTGCCTTTCGTAGGCCTGGGCGGCACATACTGCTGGGACTACCGCGGTGCGGGATACAATATCCATCACAAGGACGGTGACCTCAAGCACAGCCAGTGGCTGCTGCCCGTCAGCGCCGGTATCCAGTTGCGTTTCCGTCTTAGCAGCGTCGTCGACTTCTTTGCCGAAGGCCGCGCGCAGTTCTAT
>CAZETN010000298.1:0-1860 GCA_964514475.1 uncultured Bacteroides sp. | reverse complement strand
CCCGGTATGAAACACGAGGGTTTCTGGCGCGACTTCTTTGAACTGCGTAGCGGCCGCGGCGACATACGCGGTATGATAGAGCAGGGCAAGAGCGCCGACGAAATCAAAGCCACCTGGGCCGGCGACGTTGCCGCTTTCAAGGAGCAGCGCCGCCCCTATCTTCTGTACAATGAGTAATTAGAAATCAGCAATTAGCAATAGGCAATGACACCAACAATCGTTATTCTGACTATCGTCGGGTATTTCGCGCTGCTGTTCGGCATCAGCTGGTTCGCCTCGCGCGGCAGCGACAACTCCACCTTCTTCACCGGTAACCGCCAGGCCCCGTGGGGCGTAGTGGCGTTTGCCATGATCGGCGCCGCAATTTCGGGCGTCACATTCATTTCAGTGCCCGGCATGGTCGTAGGCAAGGGTTACGCCTATCTGCAGATGGTGCTGGGCTTTATCGTGGGCTACTTCGCCATCGCCTATGTGCTGGTGCCGCTGTTCTACAAACGCAACCTCATCAGCATATACGGATATCTTGAAAACCGTTTCGGGCAGCACACATACCGCACTGGCGCGTGGTTCTTCTTCATCAGCAAGATGCTCGGTGCATCGGTGCGTTTCTTTGTGGTCTGCGCGGTGCTGCAGCTGCTGGTGTTCGCGCCGCTGCACATTCCATTCGAGTTCAACGTCATCGTCACCATCGCCCTTATCTGGCTGTATACCATGCAGGGCGGTGTCAAGACGCTGATATGGACCGATACCCTGAAGAGCTTCTGTCTGATTATGTCGGTGATACTGTGCATCTACTTTATCGCGCAGAACCTGGGCATGGGTATCGGCGACGCCGTCACCGCTATCGGCAGCCACCATACGGCACGCATGTTCTTCTTCGACAACCCGATGGAGGGCACCTACTTCTGGAAACAGTTCCTGGCCGGTGTCTTCATGTCGATAGCCACAACCGGCCTCGACCAGGACATGATGCAGCGCAACCTTGCCTGCAAGGACTCGAAGCAGAGCCAGAAAAACATGATTGTATCCGGCGTGATGCAGTTCTTTGTCGTCGCCCTCTTTCTGGTGCTCGGCACCCTGCTGGTGATGTTTATGGAGAACAACAATCTCGCTTTCCCCGAAAAGACCGACGAGCTGTTCAGCTTTGTCGCCACACATCCCGCTATACCCGTTGTGGTGGGCATACTGTTTGTACTGGGCCTTATTTCGTCGGCCTACAGCGCCGCCGGCTCGGCTCTGACGTCGCTGACGACCTCGTTCACCGTCGACATCCTCGGCGCCCATAAGAAACAGGACGACACACGCCTGACACGTACCCGCAAAGCCGTGCATGTGGTGATGTCAGTGCTGATGGGGCTGGTCATCATCGTCTTCTACTACCTCAGCGAAGAGGACGCCATCAGCGCCGTATATACACTGGCCTCGTACACCTACGGACCCATTCTGGGCCTGTTTGTATTCGGCATGTTCGGCAAGCGTCCCGTACACGACCGTCTCGTACCCGCGGTATGCATACTGGCTCCCGTACTGAGCTGGGTGGTGCAGTGGGCACTCAAGACCTACCTGGGATATACGACCAGCTTCGAACTGCTGATTATCAACGCGCTGCTGACGGTGTGCGGCCTGTGGGCACTGACACTTGGAGCGCCCGCAAAGGCCCCGTCGGCGCAACTTGCCGAATAAGGTATGCCAAACACCCTGTATACAAGATATGTGTGGCTGATAGACGCCATACGCCGCCGCGGGCGCATAACCCGCGGCGAGCTTGACAGGCTGTGGCGCGAGAAGGGTTTCGGCGGCGGCAACGCCCTGTGCCGCCGCACCCTGTATAATTACCGCAGGGACATAGCCGAAATCTTC
>CAZETN010000297.1:0-1866 GCA_964514475.1 uncultured Bacteroides sp. | reverse complement strand
GGCCCGGGCAATCGAAAGCGTATATCGCACCAACCCCATAACCGGCGCGCGCGAACTTGACGGCTCACAGCTCAACTACCGCTACGAAGTGTACAACCACACCGCGGCCGCCCAGCGCAAGCACCGGCTGGACCCGCGTCGCCGCGTATACAACACCGACCTGCCCGTACCCACCGACGTACCCGTCATCAGCAAGGACACCGCCTATATCGACGACGAAGGTCAGATACGCCGCGAGACAATCACACGCGGACTTACCGGCGAATACGACTTACTCAACACCCACATCGTAAACGTCTATCCCGACAATACGGTCTGGATCAACGACTTAGAAAATTCGTACAACGAACCGTACGTGCGCATGTACTTCAGCCACGGCGGCTACAGCGACTATCCCGTCGTAGGCGTAAGCTGGGAGCAGGCAAACGCATTCGCCAACTGGCGTACCGACTACCTGCGCCGCAGCCTGGGCAAGGAGGGTGTTTACGTGGAGCCCTACCGTCTGCCCACCGAGGCCGAATGGGAGTATGCCGCCCGCGCCGGTGTCAGCGAAAACAAATACCCATGGGAGGGCGACCTGACCATGAGCGATGACAAAGGCTGCTTCTACGCCAACTTCAAGCCTCAGGAGGGCAACTACTCCAAGGATGGCCAGGTTATAACCAGTCGCGTCGGCACATATGCCCCCAACGATTTCGGCCTGTACGACATGGCCGGCAATGTCAGCGAGTGGACATCCACGGCATTCACCGAGAGCGTCGGCCGCATGCAGAACGACCTTAACCCCCAGTACCGGTACGACGCTGCCCAGGAGGACCCCTACAAGATGAAGCGCAAGATTATCCGCGGCGGTTCCTGGAAGGATGTGGCGCACAATATACGCTCGGACCTGCGCATGTGGGAGTACCAGAACGAGCAGCGCTCTTACATAGGCTTCCGCTGCGTGCGCACTCAGATCGGGTTTGCCAAAGGTACCAAGGCTCCCGGCAAGAAATAACGGCTGACCACCTCTTCCTCCTCTCCCCTATTCCAGTCCATCTCCATTCATCACACATCTCCTCCTCTCCTCCTAAACCGACCAACACAGCTTTCAGCAATGAACCAGAAAGTCAAGAAAATGCGCCGCGGTATCGGCGCCTTCATATCCAGCGAAAAAGGGCAGCGCTTCTTCAACTTCGCATATTCAATCGGCGCCGCCGTCGTCATCTGGGGCGCCCTCTTCAAAATCCTGCACCTGCCGGGGGGCAATACCCTGCTGTCGCTGGGTATGGGCACCGAGGTGCTGATGTTCGTCCTTACGGCCTTTGACCGCCCTCCACGCGAGTACGAGTGGCACCGGGTCTTTCCGGAACTTGACAAGAAACCCGCCGGTAACGACGCCGATGACGCCGACCAGACCGATGCCGCAGCCATGCTTTCGGGTGCCCGCGGCAACGTCACCGTCATACAGGGCGGTGTGGCTGTTCCAGCGTCAGACGCAATGAAACCCCGGCATGCCGACCCGGCAGCCGTAATCGCGGCCGCCGGGGAGCACGCTCCCGCATCAAGCGTGGCCGAGGCAACCGACAACTCTCTGGAACAGGTAAACGCCATGACCGAGGAAATGCGTCACCTGCACGAGAGTACCGCGGCACTCAACCGGGTGAGCGACACTCTGCTGGAGTCATACCGGGCAATCACCGAAAATTCGGAGAACATCACCCGTTCGTCTACCGGATATGTCGAACAGATGGAGACACTGAACCGCAACATCCAGGGCCTCAACACAATTTACGAAATCCAGCTCAAGAGCATATCGTCGCAGCTCGACGCCATCGACCGCGTCAACCGCGGCATCAAGGATATCCGCGACATGTACGAGAAGAG
>CAZETN010000296.1:0-1872 GCA_964514475.1 uncultured Bacteroides sp. | reverse complement strand
GAAAAAACGTCCGGTGCGTCCGTATCCCGATTGGATTTCGTCAAGGATAAGCAGAACTCCGTACCGGTTGCACGCCTCGCGAAGGCGACGCAGAAAACTGTCGTCGACCATGCGTATGCCGGCAACGCCCTGAATGCCTTCGATTATGACTGCGGCGAATTCGCCCGTCGAAAGCCTGTCCTCGGTCGCTTCTATGTCGTTCAGCGGCGCGAAATCTATATTTGCTGTGGCGTTGAACGGGGCTTGAATTTTAGGATTGTCAGTAGCCGCGACGGCACCTGATGTGCGTCCGTGAAAGGCCCTGTCGAAAGCCAGTATCTTGCTCTTTCCGGTATGAAACGAAGCGAGTTTCATCGCATTCTCGTTGGCCTCGGCTCCAGAGTTGCAGAGGAACAGCGAGTAATCGTCATACCCTGACAGGCGTCCGAGCCTGTCGGCCAGCTGCCGCTGGAGCGAGTTCTGTACCGAATTGGAATAGAACCCGAGCCTTGACACCTGATCTGAAATGGCCGACACATATTTAGGATGGGCATGCCCGATGGAAATTACGGCATGACCGCCGTAAAGGTCGAGATACTCGGTACCGTCGGCGGTGTATACGTAATTGCCAGAACCCCGGACGGGCTCGATATCGTAGAGCGAATATACGTCGAATAAAGTCATTTTTTACTGATAAGTATGTTTCAAAAGATAGTTTCCCGTCAAGTAAGTCAGGCACTTTGCAATTCAGCAGTCTTAGGGGACAGTTTCTGTCAGAATGCCGAGGGTTTCAGCCGCAGTCCCATATCCTGCGGAAGCCCGCAGATGAGGTTGAAGTTTTCGACGGCCTGTCCCGAAGCGCCTTTCAGCAGATTGTCGATAGCCGAGATAATCAGCAGTTTCGAACCGTGCTTTTCGAGCGATATTGCCGCTTTGTTTGTATTTACCACTTGCTTAAGATCGACAGGACGGTCCGAAACGTGAGTAAAAGGCGAATTTGCATAGAAGTTACGGAAAATTGACTGAGCTTCGTCCAGTGCCAGGTCGGTGTCAATATATGACATGGCGAAGATGCCGCGCGGAAAGTCGCCGCGTACCGGCACAAAACTTATTTCGAAGTCAGTTTCCGGCTGTAACTGTGCGAGAGTTCTGCGTATTTCGGCCAGATGCTGATGACCGAAGGCCTTGTACACCGACAGGTTATTGTTGCGCCAGCTGAAGTGTGTCGTGGCGCCGGGTTTTACGCCGGCACCGGTTGACCCGGTCACGGCAGTGACATGCACTTCGCCGTTCAGACGCCCGGCGCCCGCCAGCGGCACGAGAGCCAGTTGTATGGCCGTGGCGAAACATCCCGGATTGGCGATGCTGTCGGCACCGCGGATTGCATCGGCCTTCACCTCGGGCAGCCCGTAAACGTAGCCTTCGCTCTCGTCACGGTAGTCCTGAGCCAGATCTACGACTTTTAGTTTGGCGGGACGACTGTTCTCCTGCCAGAATTTCTGACTTAATCCGTGTCCCTGACACAGGAAAAGCACGTCAACCGCATTCAGGTCGTAACTGTCGGCAAAAAGCATTTCGGTGTCGCCGATCAGACCTTCGTGGACTTCGGCAAGCGGCTTGCCGGCGTTGCTGGTCGAATGTACGAAAACAATCTCGGTCTGCGGATGGTTGATGAGCAGCCTGATGAGTTCGCCGGCTGTGTATCCGGCGCCTCCGATAATTCCGACTTTTACCATTACTGCTTGTCGGCGTTGCGTTTCTGCACGTTATGGTAAATCTTCATCTGATTGCCGAGGATTTTTGTAAATCCCTTGACATCGTCGGCCGTCCATGCCTTGTTTACTTCGCCGTATTCGCCGAAATCAGTCTTCATCAGGTCAAAAGGAGTGTCTA
>CAZETN010000295.1:0-1877 GCA_964514475.1 uncultured Bacteroides sp. | reverse complement strand
CGCGACGAGTACAAAGCCCTCATTGAGGCGCATGGCGGTAAAAACGCGGGCTCGATATCAAAAAATACCGGGTACCTGCTCGCGGGCGAGAATATGGGCCCCGCAAAACTCGAAAAGGCCACGAAATTAGGGGTGCCAATCCTTTCAGAAGATGATTTTCTGCGGCTCATAGGCGAAAGATAAGCAGTCCGGACCGTCGTCACGGTCCGGACTCACTTTGTCGCATATTTCTTCGATTTTCGGCTTGTATGCTTCGATGCGGTAAATGGAGGCTACTCGTTTCCGGCACGGGCGGCACGAGTCGCGCGATTGTGGGCCATAAGGCGCAAATCAAGAGTGCGTCGCAGGGCATCCAGTCTGTCCCGGATATCAGTGAGGCGACGTACGGCCTCGTAACGCCGCGCCACCCCCGAGCGGTTGCGACGCATCTCGTCGCGGGCTGCGTCAATGCGCAGGCCGCGGTCCTTGACCAGATATTTTATCATGCGCAGGGTCTCGATGTCCTGCGGAGTGTACTGGCGTGTGCTGTGTGTTGTCCGCTTTGGTTTGAGCGCGCTGAACTGAGTTTCCCAGAAGCGCAGCGTGGACGCCGGAAGCTCAAGCATCTCGGCAACCTCGCGTATCTTGTAAAATCGTTTGTCTACGTCTTCCATGGCAGTGCGATATGCGTTAAGTCAGGGCTATGACTGAGGTTATGTTGGCTATAGGTGGTAATTATTTGCAAATTTAGCGATTTTCAGCTAATTTTGCACCTTGAAAATCAAAAAAACGACACCTCATTAAAGCGATACCGAAATGCTGCCGCCTGCTGCGGCCTCCGCATCGCGAAACCACACTGATACAATATTAACTTTATCGATATATGCTGACATCAAAGCAAATCCGCGATTCGTACAAGGAGTTCTTCAAATCGAAGGGCCATACAATCGTACCGTCGGCCCCCATGGTAATCAAGGACGACCCCACCCTGATGTTCACCAACGCCGGCATGAACCAGTTCAAGGATATAATCTTAGGCAACCGCCCCGCCAAGTATACCCGTGTCACTGACTCACAGAAGTGCCTGCGCGTAAGCGGCAAGCACAACGACCTCGAGGAAGTGGGCATGGATACCTACCACCACACCATGTTCGAGATGCTGGGCAACTGGTCATTCGGCGACTACTTCAAACAGGAAGCCATCGACTGGGCGTGGGAATATCTCGTAGATGTGCTGAAGCTGGATCCGGCCCGTCTCTACGCCACTGTTTTCGAAGGCGCACCCGATGACGGCATCTCACGTGACGACGAGGCCGCCGCCATATGGGCCAAGCATCTGCCTGCCGACCACATCATCAACGGCAACAAGCACGACAACTTCTGGGAAATGGGCGATACCGGTCCCTGCGGTCCCTGCTCGGAAATACATATCGACCTGCGCTCCGACTCCGAGCGCGCCGCTGTTTCCGGACGCGACCTTGTCAACAAGGACAACCCTCAGGTTATCGAAATCTGGAACCTGGTGTTCATGCAGTACAACCGCATGGCCGACAGCTCGCTTCAGCCGCTGCCCAAGCGCGTAATCGACACAGGCATGGGCTTCGAGCGCCTGTGCATGGCCCTGCAGGGCAAGACCTCGAACTACGACACAGACGTATTCACACCCCTCATCAATAAAATCGGCGAACTGGCCGGTAAAAAGTACGGCGAGGACAAACAGGTCGACATCGCGATGCGTGTCATCGCCGCCCATGTCCGTACCATCGCTTTCTCGATTGCCGACTCGCAACTTCCCTCCAATGCCAAGGCCGGTTACGTAATACGCCGCATCCTGCGCCGTGCCGGACGATACGCTTACACCTTCCTGGGCCAGAAGAGTGCCTTCAGGTACCGCCTCG
>CAZETN010000294.1:0-1892 GCA_964514475.1 uncultured Bacteroides sp. | reverse complement strand
GTCACAGCCATATCCGATTTTGGCTCCGGCTTCGAAGTGGCGTGTCGCAATTATCCGTGTCACCAGACGGGCTACAGGACGCAGATGCCGGCGGTCAGCCTCGTCAAGAGGTGTAATGCCGTAAAGGCCGATACCGAGGCGCGCCAGTTCGTAAACATGGTCGCGGCCGTACCGGGAAATGCCTGCCGTATTCAGTAAATGGCGCCGGACCGGATAATTCAGATGACGGCACAGGTACGCGCTCATGCGCTCGAAGAGTCTGATTTGCTCCTGCGTATAATCTTCGAGATGCAGGCAGTCGGCTGTAGCGAGGTGACTGAACGTGCTTTCGACATGTATCCGTGGATGCCGGCTGAGCATGTTTATGAATTCGGGCAACTCGTCCTCGCTTAACCCGACGCGGTGCATTCCTGTGTCGAGTTTGACATGCACGCGTATGGTGTCGACTCCCTGTGCCGATGCGGCGTCTTCGAGCATCTTGATGATATTCTCGTGCGAATCGATGAGTGTTGGCTGCAGGTCGCAGGCAAAAATTGCCTGCATGTTTTCGCACCACGGGTCAAGTACCATGATGGGCAGGCTGACACCGCCGGTACGCAGGGCCACGCCTTCGTCGACAACGGCGACGGCCACCATGTCGGCGCCGGCCGACTGCAGTGTGCGTGCCACCTCAAGGGCGCCGCAGCCGTAGGCATCGGCCTTTACCATGCCTACGAGTCCGGTCTGCGCCGGAAGAATGGAACGATAGTGCCGGAAATTGTGAGCCAGAGCGTCCAGATTGATCTCGAGACGTGTTACATTGCGTCTGCTCGACATCCAGGAGTATACTGCCGAAAACGCTGATTTGTCACTGCCGTTTATATAAAGGGCATAGTTATATAGTGAATGTATGTCAAGTCGCTGTATGGCCTGGGACGGACTGTCAAAGGCAAACACGGAGAATTTACCGGCAAATCCGGCACTGCGTCGGCTGATTTCGGGACCGGCGGCAATTACCGTAGTTACTCCGAAATGCGAAAGCGTTTTCTCGAGTCCGGAATATGCTTCGTCGGCTGTGTCAGGACTGCATTGCAGATCTCCGAGCAGTACTGCGAGCGACATACCGGCCGGACAGCGGCGGCGTACAGTGTCGAGGGCGGTAGCAATACTTGAGGAGTCACATGTAAAACGGTCAAAGGCGGCCATCATGCCCTCGGGAGAGTCATAGATATCCACGCGCGTCGATACTTCGGGGAACTTCGTGCCAGCAGGAATCTGAACGCCGAGTTCGGCAGCTACCTTTTTGCATATGTCTCGCATATCGGCGCATCCGACCAAGTGCGAGTCAGGACACACCCCGGCGAGAATTTCGTCTACATCCGCATCCCCCGAGAGGTAAAATATGGTGCGGCAATTCTTGAACAATATGGCTTTTTCGACCATTTTGCTTCGCCGCGACTCAAATCCGCGGTCGTGCTCGTCGGTAAGGATTGTGAAAACCCCCAGGTCGGGCCGGATTATCTGCTGCAGTTTCTCCATTTCGCCGGGGCGCGAAATTCCGGCCTCGAAGATTGCAAGCGTCGTGTTGTCCGTCACCTGCCATGCCGACAAGGGGACCCCCGTCTGGGAGTTCCAGCTGCGCGGGCTCCTTGCTATGTCGAAGTGCGGCAGCAAGGCAGTGTTGAGCATTTCCTTGATTACCGTCTTGCCGATACTCCCCGTTACTCCGATTACAGGGAACCTGAAGCCTGAGCGTATGTGAGAGGCGAGAGCCTGCAAAGCTGCAAGCGGGTCAGGACAATGAATCCAGACCGGGTCGGGAGCAGGGTGGGGCACACGACTCAAATCGCAGACAAAGACACGCACCCCACGTGCGTATAAGTGGTTGATATAGTTGTGTCCGTCGCCTGTGG
>CAZETN010000293.1:0-1909 GCA_964514475.1 uncultured Bacteroides sp. | reverse complement strand
AACTGGCACGCCTTGTCAATGTATACGCGCGGCGCCTCCAAGTTCAGGAGCGGCTTACGGCACAAGTGTGCGGTGATGTAATGAAAACCCTTCACGCGCTTGGTGTGATTGTTGTATGCAACGGCCAACACCTTTGCATGAAAATGCGCGGCGTTGAAAAACAGGACAGCAGTACTACGACAATCCACTACGAAGGTGCTTTTGCCTCGGATCCGGCTCTGCGCAGCGAGTTTTTCGCCACGCTTGCATCGATGTAACAATTAAATCCGCAGATCATATAATAGCAGTGATGGAATGCCGACCCGCATTCCATCACTGCTATATGATTGTGTTAAAATGCTTGCACACATGGTCCGGCAGGCCCCAATACACGGGGTCGCCATTGCAGTCTGCCCGTAATATTTCTATTACTCGCCATCGGGATCGTCATCCCAATCCAGGAACCAGTCGTTTTCAAAAGCCTCTTCGGTAAACTGACTCAGCTGGCGACCTTCACGCTTTGTAGGACGTCCGAGACCCTTGCGACGATCTACAAAGCCTGATATCCGCACGACATCCAGGAGGTCGTACTGCGATTGCGGAGTAATATTTTCAAGGTATTGCGGAACTAACTTAGCACCCAAGCGGTTAGGAGCGAGACCCAGAACCCGGAATGAGTACTGTATCGGCGGCTTGCGTACATGAATTGTATCGCCGACTTTGATTAGCCGCGAGGGTTTTACTATCACGCCATCGCCGTCTCCCACACTTACGCGCCCCTTCTTGCACGCGTCAGTAGCTTGTGTCCGTGTCTTGAAAATACGCATCGTCCACAACCATTTGTCTATACGTTCATCGTTTGGCATAAGTATGTTTCCTATCACTTGTTGTTATAATTGCACATGGCATGCTGTATCCCACACAGAACATAATCCTTTATGGCATCTACAGCAACGGGCACGCGTTCATCGACTATCTTCTCGTCCTCATCAGAAAATCGGCCGAGAACAAAATCTACCTGAGCCCCGCGCGAAAAATTATTGCCGATACCGAAACGGAGACGCGCATAATTCTGAGTACCAAGCAATTCGGCAATGTTTTTGAGCCCATTATGGCCTGCATCACTGCCTGCACCTTTGATGCGTATAGTTCCAACAGGAAGCGCGAGATCGTCAACGACTACAAGCAGATTTCCCGGGTCGACAGCCTCCTTGTCTTTCCAGTACCTGACAGCATTGCCACTTAGATTCATATATGTGGAAGGCTTGAGCAGGACAACCTGCTTGTTCTTTACGCGCATACGGGCCACATCGCCATAGCGCTCGGTGGTCCACTCCACATCCCGGCCGCTTTCGGCGAGCGCGTCAACAATGCGAAAGCCGATATTGTGACGTGTCCCGGCGTATTCCGAGCCGATATTGCCCAGACCGATGATAAGATATTTGCTGCTCATACGAAATATATTTTTGAAAAAGAACCGCGACTGCGTAGTCCGTAAGCGGAACACGAGTCGCGGTAAACTGTTACGCGGAGTATTGGAAACCGCGGCAGAAGTCAAAAGTCGTCTTATTCGGCGTTAGCCTGAGCGCCGCGGGCGGCACGGGTGAGCTGAACGGCGCAAGCGACGGCAGTCTTGGCATTGACGAGTTCGAGACCCTCGAAGTGAATTTCGCCGACCTGCATGCTCTGACCAAGACCAAGTTTGTCAACGTTGATTTCAAGGCGTTCGGGCACTGCAGTATAGAGAGCCTTTACTTTGAGGCGCTTCATTGTCAGACCCAGTTTACCACCGGCCTTAACACCCTCGGCATGACCGACGAGCTTGACGGGAACCTCAATAACGACAGGCTTGGTGTCGTTGACCTCGAGGAAGTCGATGTGGAGGATGTTGTCCTTAACGGGATGGAACTGAATATCTTTCAGAACAGCC
>CAZETN010000292.1:0-1912 GCA_964514475.1 uncultured Bacteroides sp. | reverse complement strand
TCGGCGCCTGCCGAGCCGCCCATGCCCAAAGTCACTATCGCTCCCAGCATAGGGTCCACAAGCACCTTGGCGCGTATAAAATAGTCGTGAGCCTTGAGTGGCCGCAGAATCTTCTCGGTTCCGTGTGTTACGTCGACGCGCAGCACATAACGCAGCAGTATTCCCGTAAGCACTATGCCTGCCGCCGGGATGACCAGCAGCTGCCAGTTGGCGCCGGCGAGGCGCAGACCGGAAGTCAGCCATGACGTCACCGCCGCTATCGAGCTTTTAAGCATGGCGGCACACACACCCGCCGCCACACCGACGGCTACGGCAAGAATAAACATTATGCCGTAGTCAGAGACATTCCGGGCGCGCATGCGCCGCAGTCTGCGCACTGATGATATGAGCCATCGGGGATATTCCATCACTTGTCGGACAGGTTCCGGGCCGAAAGCGCCGCGCCGCGTCGAGGCGTAATACGTCCGTGACTCCATTTATAACATCGCCCCGTACCGTATGGTTTGAGCCTGCGTCTCCGCGCCGTCACTCGGTGAAAGAGTGTGTAGAATAAAATTCATCAAAAAAATATCGGATAATTCTTTCGCGGATTGGGAAGTACGCGAAAAAATATGTACATTTGCATGATAGGTACGCTCTTAATGCCACGGAGGCGCCCTGCGGTACTGTCCGTGCGCGCGTACATATTTATATTTTGAGAAAATAATTTTGCTGTTCCTTTCCTCCAAACCATATTTTATCCATGCGCACACGTATTTTGGTTATCGACGACGAGGAGTCCATGTGCGAGATTTTACGTTTCAATCTCGCCAAGGACGGATATGACGTAGATGTGTCGTACAGTGCCGAGGAGGCGCTTACACGTGACCTTGAGATTTATTCGCTGTTTATAGTCGACATCATGATGGACCGGATAAGCGGTCTTGACTTTGCCGGCCGCATCCGCAGCATGCCCTCGGTCGAGAATACCCCCATAATTTTCTGCAGCGCCCTTACAGGCGACGATGACAAAGTCATGGGGCTCAATATCGGCGCAGACGATTATATAACCAAGCCTTTCAATCTGCCTGAGGTAAAGGCCCGCATACGTGCCGTGCTGCGCCGGTGCGACCCCCATCGCCAGACCCCCGGATTTCGTCTCCGCCAGTTTGCCGCGGCACCCGTGCAGCCCGAAGTCCCGAACCCCAATCTCGAGACCGACATCACCTACAAGACGCTGCGCATCGACCGCAACCGAAAGGTATGTTCGATTGACGGCATACAGACCGAACTGACCCGTACCGAGTACGACATGCTGCTGTTCTTCATCACACACCCCGACCGCGTGTACTCGCGCGAAGAAATCATCGACCATGTATGGGGCGACGATGTGGTGATCAGCAGCCGCACCATCGATACAAACATCACCCGCCTGCGTAAAAAAATAGGCGAGTACGGTAACAATATAATCACCCGTCAGGGTTTTGGCTACGGTTTCCGCAAGGACTGACTTGTAAACTGACCGGCTTCGCACCCCCTCCACGCGGACCCGGGTGGCATGGGCCGGCACACGGCCGCTGAGTAAAGCATCATATAAAGCCTCAACCGATTTGAAAAAGCATATAAGCTACCGCTGGAAGGTCTTCATGCCGCTGATGATAGGTATGTGGGTCCTGGTGCTCGGTCTGTCGATATGGCAGGTCGACCGTGAGGCCACATACCGCCGCAACTATGTCGAGACACAGCTCGAGATGGTGAACCAGCGTGTGCTCAATGCCCTGCAGTCGGGCAAGACCGACATTGTGGCCGACTACCTTGATTTCGTGCGCCGTTATTACCGCGATTCGCCCAACCTCAGCGACATACGCGTGACCCTGTACAACAGGAACTGGGACGTAATCCATGCCATGGGCCCTCCAATCATGATTGCGCC
>CAZETN010000291.1:0-1913 GCA_964514475.1 uncultured Bacteroides sp. | reverse complement strand
CGGCGGTTGCCCCCCAGGGGTATGTAACTGTAACCGCGCAGCCCGGTCGAGAGGGATATGTGCCATCGATGCCAGAATTCCGTGGGGCTCTGAGCCTTGAAGGGAGCGTTGAAATTATCCTTGAAGCGAAAGCCGAGCAGGAGGGCAATGCCGATGGCCATGTCGGAGTAGCCCGAGAAGTCACAGTACAGCTGCAGGGTGAAGCCGATGGTGCCGAGAACATTCTCCAGGCCCGAATACAGAGAGGGGTTTTCGAAAATGCGGTCAACGAAATTGCCTGATATATAGTCGGCGATTACTACTTTTTTGAGCAGTCCGGACATTATCAGGAACAGACCCTCGCCGGTCATGGCCCGGGTGGCCAAATCGTTTTTGCCGATTTGCGGCAGCATGTCGACGGCACGTACCACAGGCCCGGCAAGCAGAGGCGGAAAGAATGTCAGAAAAAAGACGTAGTGGAGTAGATTGCGGCACGGCTCGAGCTTATGGCGGTACAAGTCCACGATATAGCGTCTGGACCTGAATGTGAAGAAGGATATGCCTGCAGGCAGAATAATGTCAAAGGCATCGAAATCAGTCCCGGCGATATTGGCGAAAGTGTCGAAAATCAGGTTCAGGTATTTGAAATAGACAAGCATGCCCACGTTGACGATGACATTTATGCCGACTATTGTACGGCGCAGCCAGTCGGCCCTGGCTTTCTCCATCCACCGTCCGAGCAGATAGTCGCCGAGGCATACGGCCAGCAAAATAAAGCAATACCCGGCGCTCGACTTGTAATAGAAGTAAAGCGAAAAGGCGATTACCGTAAGCATGCGTATCACCGGCCAGCGCCTTATAAGTGTATAGACAAGCATGAATGCAGCAAAAAGCAGCATGAACAGGCCGGTATTGAACAGAAGCGGATTTGCCTTGTCGTACAACAGAAGCTGCTGCACGGCTGCACCGTCGATTTTTCCGAGCCATTCGCTCAAATTATCCGAAACCATCGTATACCTGTAATTGATTTAGTGAACTGGTTGTCCCTTAATCGTAAGAGTTATCTTATTATATTAAGAGTTATCTTATTATATAGAGTTATCTTATTATATAATGTGCTCTAATCGTTGTGTGGGCCTGAGAGAGCTTTCAGCAGCGCTTCGGCCAGCAATTCGCCTTCGAGATAATATCCGGCCCAGGTGCGGTGAATGCGGTCCTTGCTCATCAGGCCGTTAGCAAGCCATTTCGTCGAGGCGCCCCTGGCTCCGGCCACGCTGTAGAAGTCGTATACAGGTATGCCGTGCTCGCTGCCGTAGCGCAGAATGACGTCGCGCATGCGGGCCACATTGGCGTTTACGGTATAGCTGCGTACGCGACGGTAATACGAGCGTCGCTTTCCGTTGCGCCGTTTCCGTGTCGTGCGCTTGCGGGTGATGACCGACCGCTGGCACTCCGACGGTGTGGTGAGGAGTATCTCGGCCCGTGGGTTCTCAGCCTTGATCTGTCCGACAAGCCTGTCGAGCTGGCTGTACATGGTTGCCTCTCCGGTATGTCCGAATGCCTCGTTTGTGCCGAGGCTGACTATCACAAGGTCGGGGGACAGATAGCCGATGCCGGTGCCGAAGCCGTCGACAAACGAATAAGCGCTGCATGTGGCGCCGTTGTTGCCGATGTTGTGGTAAAGAATGCCTTTGCCGGAGTCGTTGCGGGCGTCTACACCGAAAATGCGGTAACCTGTGCCCTCGGCGGCGAATGTCAGCCGGTCGACAGGATGCTCAAGCAGAAGTTCTCCGCCGTACCTTGTCTGATGCCAGCGGTATGACAACGAGTCTGTGCCGGGCAGAGTGACATCGAAATCCCCCTGCCCGTATACGCGGAGGCGGCTGAACGTGTCGCGCGAGGAAAGAGTGAAGGTAGCCGACCTGCTGTCAGGC
>CAZETN010000290.1:0-1913 GCA_964514475.1 uncultured Bacteroides sp. | reverse complement strand
GTGATACTGCTGGCGATATCGCTGCTGCCGTATCTGGCGGCGGCTTTCGGCGCACCGCGCCGCGATGCCGTACACAGTGCCAGACCCGGCACAAGCTCAGGACGTGCCCCGCGCATACGGGCAGTACCCACAATAGCCGGGCACACACATACGGGCGGCAATCAGGTCGTGCTCGAAAAAGCCGACAGACTGCATAAAGACCAGTATTCGGAGTACATGACAGTCACCGGACAGGTTCACTTTTCGAAAGGCCCGATGCAGATGTACTGCGACTCGGCCCACTACTATCCGGACAACTCGAGTTTCGACGCCTTCGGCAACGTGCGCATGGAACAGGGCGATACATTGTTCGTATATGCCGACGAACTCAACTTCGACGGTCCGTCCGAGATGGCATATCTCTACGGCTATGATCCCCAGAAGCCGGTGCGCATGATCAACCGCGATGTAAAGCTCGAGACCGACATCTTTACCTACGACCTTATCAGCGAACTCGGCTACTATAATACAGGCGGAGTGCTCACCGATAAAAAAAACCGGCTGACATCGCAGGAAGGCGAATATATACCCGCCACCAAGGACGCCAATTTCTACATCGACGTACATCTTAAATCGCTGTCCGAAGGCGATACTCTCGATATCTACACCGACTCGCTGTTCTATAACACAAACACACATCAGGCAAATTTCACCAGCCCGACGAAAATAATCAATGCCGACGGCGTGATAAACTCTACAGACGGCACATACAACACTACCTCGGGCGAAGCACGTCTTTACCGCCATTCGAGTGTACGCACAAACAGCGGTACCACTTTGGCCGGAGACACGCTGAAATACGACCGTCAGACCGGCATCGGCGAAGCATTCGGCAACATGAGCATCACCGACTCGGTAAAACAGTCTACCCTGAGCGGCGACTATGGGTATTATAACGACATAATCGACAGTGCGTTCGTTACCGGAGATGCCGTAGCCAAGGAGTACAGCAAGGGTGACACCCTGTACATGCACGGCAGGTACATAACCAGCGTGCTGCGTGTGGACAGCATTATCAGTGTGCCTGCAGATTCCAGACCTGTGCCGGAAGCAACTGCGACTTCCGATTCGGTGCCGGCAGCTGAATTAGCGGCGGACTCACTGCCGGCATCCCTCCCCGGGTCCGGGGCACTTAACGGCATTGATGAAATAAAACCCGTAGTCACACTTGACTCGACACATATAATAAGCGCGTGGCCGCGCGTGCGCTTTTACCGCTCGGACATGCAGGGCGTATGCGACTCCATGAGCTATGTCGAAAAGGACTCATGCCTCTACATGCACCGCCATCCGATAGTATGGAATGAAGGCCAGCAAGTGTTCGGCAATCTGATTATCGTACATCTCAACGACTCTACGGTCGACCGCGCCGACCTGCCCGACTTTGCCTTCGTCGCTCAGGAAATCGAACCTGACATATACAACCAGCTCACCGGCAAAAAAATGACCGTTTACTTCGTGGACGGAGCGATTGACTATCTGTATGTCGACGGATCGGTTCAGGCGATATTCTTTCCCGAAGAAAACGACTCCACCATCAACAAGATAATTCAGGTCGAAAGTTCATTCATGTCGGCCTGGTTCAAGGATGGCAATGTCGACCGTCTCAAGATGTGGCCCGAAACCTCAGGCACCGCCACACCGCTGTATCTGGCTAAACGCTCTATGCTGCTGTTGCCTAAATTCGAATGGTTCGCACCCATAAGGCCGCGGTCTCCCGAGGACATCTTCATCATCCCCAAGGAGATGGAAGAAATGATGAGCGGCGACGAAAAGGCCGGAGAGTGACCGGGAGAAATCATTATGGAAGATATAATCCTAAAAGCCGAGGAAATCGAAGCGATGGCCTCGTCACCCGAAACCCTGGGCGACGC
>CAZETN010000289.1:0-1934 GCA_964514475.1 uncultured Bacteroides sp. | reverse complement strand
GAGCTACATCGTTTTCCAGAAGACAGACAAGTAAACTTAACCACAGATTGCCACTCCCCATGAATCAGGGAGACAGCATGAATAGAAGGAATGAGGCCCTCGGGCCTTGTTCCTTTCTGCAATTATAAACCCCATATATAAATAATGTAGAAATGAAGACACGCACACTCACCTTTTGCCTGTGGCTGCTTGCCGTTGCAGCAACGACTGTCGGCGCAAAGAACGTCAGCCTCTCGAAGGCCCAACTGCTGAATAAGATAAAGGGCGCATGGGCAGGGCAGACCATCGGTTGCACCTATGGCGGACCCACAGAGTTTAAGTTTCGAGGTCAGATCATACCTGACAGCATTGAGATAAAGTGGCCCGAACACTACTGCAAGTGGTACTTCGAGAACGACCCGGGCCTTTACGATGACATCTACATGGACCTTACGTTCGTTGAGGTGTATGAGAAAGAGGGCCTCGACGCACCCCTCAGCTCGTTTGTCAACGCCTTTGCCAATGCCGGATATCCACTTTTCCATGCCAATCAAAGCGCCCGTTACAACATCCTGATGGAGCATCTAGCTCCTCCCGCATCGGGCTTCTGGAAGAACAACCCTCATGCTGACGACATCGACTTTCAGATAGAAGCCGACTTCTCTGGCATAATGAGCCCTGGCATGCCCAACGCCGCCATCAGCGGCTGGGCGCACTGGTGGCCGGGGCGTACGGCTATGCCCAGTTTGTCCAGAAGCATGCCTGTGTCGTAGCTGTGCGTGTCACCGATAAGGAATGACAGTACGGGACATTTGCCCGGAGCGGTGCCGAATACGCGCACCTGAGGCAGTTCGGCGGCTATGCGTGCGGTGACGTGGCGGTACAGGTCGTTTTCGTGGGCCTCGATGGTCTCGATGCCTATGCTGTCTATAAAGCGGAAGGCTTCGGCGAGCGCCGGCACGGCGGCATAGTCGGGCGTTCCGGCCTCGAACTTGAAGGGCAGTTCGGCGTAGGTGGTGCCCATAGGCAGGCGCACGTGGTCAATCATCTCGCCGCCCCCCTGATACGGGGGCATCGCCTCGAGCAGCTCCCGGCGTCCGTACAGCACGCCGACTCCGGTGGGCCCATAGATTTTATGACCGCTGAAAGCATAGAAGTCGGCGCCCAGAGCCTGCACGTCGATATTATAGTGTGGGGCGCCCTGAGCTCCGTCGACAACGCATATGGCTCCGGCCGCATGTGCGATCGCCGAAATCTCGTTTATCGGATTTACTGTTCCGAGCACGTTGCTTACATGTGTTACGCTCACCACCTTTGTACGCGGACCCACCAGCGCTTTAAGTGCCTCAATGTCCAGGCTGCCGTCAGCCAGAATGGGGACGACCTTGATTACAAGTCCGTTGCGCTGAGCGGCAAGTTGCCAGGGCACGATGTTGCTGTGATGCTCCATCACGGTCAGTACAATCTCGTCGCCTGGATGCAGCAGCCGGCAGTAGCTCGAGGCCACCAGATTCAGGGCTTCGGTGGTCCCACGGGTAAAGATGACTTCGGCCGGTTCGGCTGCATTGATGCGGGCGGCGATGAAACGGCGCGTTTCTTCGTTCTGTTCGGTGGTTTCCTGCGCCAGACAGTGTACGCCGCGGTGCACGTTGGCATGCCGCTGTGTATACATGTCCGTTATGGTGTCTATCACGCGTCGCGGGGTCTGGGCCGAGGCCGCGTTGGCAAGAGATATGAGGTCGCGTCCGTAAACCTTGCGGTTCAGGATGGGAAACTCGGCGCGTATTTTCTCTATGTCGGTCATGGCGGGAGGGGGGATGGCCAGGATTGTGTTTCGCCGGCGCAGGCCGCACAGGCGTCGGCCGGGTTGTCAAAGCGCCGGCTCACCAGCTGGCGCATGCGTTCGCGCAGGGGGGTAAGGCCTATGGTGTCCACGACATCGACCATAAAGGCCT
>CAZETN010000288.1:0-1940 GCA_964514475.1 uncultured Bacteroides sp. | reverse complement strand
TGGCGGACGCTCGCGTCTGCGTCCTGTCGTAATGACCACACTCACCACCATCCTCGGTATGGTGCCGATGGCTGTCGGCACGGGCCAGGGAGCCGAGATGTGGCGTCCTATGGGTACTGCCGTAATCGGCGGTCTCACCTTCTCGACAATTCTGACCCTGCTGTTCGTGCCCACGCTGTACTGCGTATTCGCCGGCAACGGCATCCGCAATCAGCGGCGCAAGCACCACAAGGCACTTGCCAAAGCCAATAAGTAAGGTCCAAAATTCATAATAAGCGAACTTCTTCAACTTGCTTAACAACCGTTAAACACATCTGTCATGCAAGCAATCCTGATTACTTTCGACCAGGCCCACTATCACAAGATTATCGACATGCTTGAGCGCAACAACTGCCGCGGCTTCACGGCGTGGCCGCTTGTAAACGGACGTGGCAGCCACACCGGCGAGCCCCATCTGGGCACCCACGCGTGGCCCAGTCTTGCTTCGGCCATCATAACCATGATAGAGGACGAGCGCGCGCCGCGCATCATGCAGCTGCTCAAGGCTCTGGACGACGAAAGCCCGCGCCTCGGTCTGCGAGCCTTCCGCTGGCCCGTTGCCGAAACCATCTGAAGCCGACAGCCCATACATCATTCTCCTCCCTCCCCCTCTCCTGTTCCGATTTGTTCATTCAAGATTAATCATTTATGAAGACAGACACGGCACTGCTGCTTGTCGGCAGCTATATGAATGCCGGCGACGGCGGCTTACGGGCATATGCCTTTGACACAGACACCCCCGACATCCGGTACCTCTATGACATTCCGGTTGGCAATGCGTCATATATGGCAGTCTCGGCAAAAGGAGTCGTATATGCCGTCACCGAGTCGGACACAGAGAACTCGCTGCTTACAGCCTTCCGCGTCAACAGCGACGGGGCGACGATAATAAGCCGCGTGGAAACAGGCGCCAATTCGCCCTGCTATGTCGCTGTCACTCCCGGCGGACGTTTCGTGGTCACAGCCAATTATGGCGACGGGTCCATAGCCGTATTTCCAATCAAAGAAGACGGGGCTGCGGGCGAATGCAGCCAGAGGATTGTCTTCAGCGGAAGCGGTCCTTTTCCGAGGCGACAGGACTGCTCGCGCATACACTGCGTCAGCTTCACTCCCGACAATCGCTTCATGCTGATCAACGACCTCGGAGGCGACTGTATATACGGGTTCAGGCTGCTGACGGACAGTCCGCGACCCATCGGCGATGTTCCCGACTTCACCGTACGGCTGCAGCCGGGCTCGGGGCCGCGTCATATCGTATTCAACCGGTCGGGTGACACGGCATACCTCATAAACGAGATATCGGATACCGTTGTAACGCTGCGTTACGACGGCAACACACTTGCGCCGCTCCAATACATACGCGCCAATACTGCCGAGGCCCACGGAGCCGGCGACATCTGCCTGTCGGCGGACGGCCGTCACCTGTTCGCCTCGCTGCGTCTTAAAAACGACGGTATCGCGACATTCCGGGTCAGCGACGACAACGGCATGCTGACCTATGTGGGACACACACCTACGGGCAAACACCCGCGCAACATACACCGCCACGGCAACCTGCTGGCAGTGTCCTGCAAAGACAGCGGGCGGGTGGAGATGTACGCAGAGACCGACGGCCGGCTGTCGCTGATCAAGACCATCGCCCAGCCCATGTCCGTATTCTCGACACTGATTGAGGCCGACATATAGGCCAAACGGTGTGGTTGGCGCATCCATTTCTCTGATTTATCCGGTATCTTGAGGTTTTTCCGCGATTTTTTTGTAATTTTGTCGCCGGACTATTGACCGAAGGCGCGCGTGGCGTAATTGGTAGCCGCGCTAGACTTAGGATCTAATATCTTCGGATGTAGGGGTTCGAGTCCCCTCGCGCGCACTCATTTTTTCCCAAAGCCGCTTCTGCTCCA
>CAZETN010000287.1:0-1960 GCA_964514475.1 uncultured Bacteroides sp. | reverse complement strand
TCGGCATGAGCGGCGTCAGCTACATCGACCGCATGCTCATCGGCTTCGAGGACGAAATGAGCCAGGGATGCATAGGCTCGCTGTCGCAGCTTTACGACGCCAACCCCCCCTTCCTGGGCCGAGGCGCCATCAGCCACGCCACAAATGTGGCAAACGTGCTGGCCACACTGCGAACCCTCAAGAAACTCAATGTCTGACCCCGTCCTCCTAAAATAAGATTATCACATGAAAGCACTAATGTTCGGCTGGGAGTTTCCACCTCACATCCTGGGAGGACTGGGCACTGCCAGCTATGGTCTTACCCGCCGCATGAGCCGCTGCGG
Source organism: uncultured Bacteroides sp. (assembly GCA_964514475.1). GTDB lineage: Bacteria > Bacteroidota > Bacteroidia > Bacteroidales > Muribaculaceae > CAG-873. The sequence continues at coordinate 1,637 of CAZETN010000287.1, read as the reverse complement.
CGACATGGACATAACTTTTGTCATCCCCAAACCCTGGGGAGACGAAGACCGTTCGTTCGCCAACATAATCGGAGCATCGCAGGTGCCGGTGGCATGGCGCGATGTAAACCGCGACTATGTGGAGCAGCGCATCGGAAAAGTTATGGACCCCGACCTGTACTACAGTCTGCGCGACCATATTTACGCCGACTTCAACTACATGCGCCTCAACGACCTGGGCTGCATTGAAATCTCAGGCAAATATCCCAACAACCTGCACGAGGAGATAAACAACTATTCGATTATGGCCGGGGTGGTGGCCCGCACCGTCGACTTCGACATCATACACAGCCACGACTGGCTCACATATCCCGCCGGCATCCATGCCAAGCAGGTAACCGGCAAGCCTCTTGTGGTGCATGTGCACGCCACCGACTATGACCGCTCGCGCGGCAAGGTCAATCCCACCGTTTTCGGCATCGAGCGCGACGGTTTTCTGCATGCCGACCACATCATCACCGTATCGAATCTGACCCGCAACACCGTCATCGACAAGTACGGCATCGACCCGTCGAAGGTTACCACCGTCCACAATGCGGTCGTGCCCCTCAGCGACGAGCTCCTCAATGTGCAGGCCCCGGCGATGCGCGACAAAATCGTCACCTTCCTCGGGCGCATCACCATGCAGAAAGGCCCCGAGTACTTTGTCGAGGCTGCCGTGAAGGTGCTCAAGAACAACCGTAACGTACGCTTCGTGATGGCCGGTTCCGGTGACATGATGGACAAGATGATACGTCTGGCCGCCGAGCGCGGAGTGGCCGACCGTTTCCACTTCCCCGGTTTCCAGAAGGGCAAACAGGTGTACGAAATGCTCAAGGCCTCGGACGTGTACGTGATGCCGTCGGTGTCCGAACCCTTCGGCATCTCTCCCCTCGAGGCCATGCAGATGGGCGTACCCTCTATCATATCGAAACAATCGGGCTGTGCCGAAATCCTGAACAACGTCATCAAGACCGACTACTGGGACATCGACGCCATGGCCGACGCCATCAATGCCATCGTCACCTATCCCGCGATGTACGAGCAGCTGAGGCAGGACGGCCTTGATGAGGTCGCCCGGATAACCTGGGAAAAAGCCGGACAGAAAGTCATTGACATATACAGGAACGTACTGGGGCGCTGACACAGGCGCACCCGTTCATATACATAATATTGAAACAAAATCACAACATAGCACCAATGAAAGCAATAAGCCTGAACTTTGAGATACATCAGCCCATGCGTCTCAAACGCTATCGGTTCTTCGATATCGGCAACGACCACTATTATTACGACGACTTCCTCAACGACGACATCATCAGCCGTATCGCCGAGCGCGCATACATCCCTGCAGCAAAGACTCTGCTGCGCATGATCGAGGATTCGAAAGGCGCCTTCCGCTGTTCAATATCCATCTCCGGCGTAGCCATCGAGCAGTTCGAGAATTACGTGCCCGAGATGATAGAGCTGCTCAAGAAGCTTGCCGATACGGGAAGTGTCGAATTTCTGGCAGTGCCCTACGCCTACTCGCTGGCTTCGATTACCGACCCCGAGGAATTCGCCGAGCAGGTACGCATACAGTCAAACAAACTCAATACCCTTTTCGGTGTGGACCCCAA
>CAZETN010000286.1:0-1969 GCA_964514475.1 uncultured Bacteroides sp. | reverse complement strand
ACCGGCAGGGCAGGGCCGAAAGCGCCGTGCATGCCCGTTACGGGGGCGCAGACACACAGGGCGGTCCATGTGTCTCTGTAGTATCCGAGGCTTATGGTGACGAAGTTGGTCTTGTCGTGATTTCCGCTGACGGCCACAGAGTACTGGACAGCCATTTTCATGGCCACTTCGACGGCCACGCTGCCCGAGTCGGCGTAAAAGATATTGTGCATGACGGGAGGAGCGATTTTGAGCAGCTCCTTGCCCAGCTCGATAGCCGGGTCGTGGGTGAGGCCTCCGAACATTACGTGACTCATCTTTCCCAGTTGGCGGATGGCGGCGTCGTTCAGGCGCGGGTTGTTGTAACCATGTATCACGCACCACCACGACGACATGCCGTCGATAAGCCGGGTACCGTCGGCCAGTGTTATGACTGCGCCGTCGGCATGGTCGACTTTGTAGGTGGGCAGCGGGTCGATTGTGCTTGTGTACGGATGCCACAGGTGCTCGCGGTCCCAGTCGGAGTGGACCGCGGCGTTACTTGTATTCTGGTTCATTGGCGGTGTATCTCAAAAAACGCGAAACCCCGTTCCGTCGCATGGGTCAGAACTGGTAGCCCACGGCAAAGGTGACATTCAGGGTGCGGGCATGTATTTCGAGCACCCCCATGTTTTTAGCCAGGTCGGTAAGCCCGACGTGCATTGCCGCGCTGACGGTAAGGCGGTCGTGTACCAGTATGCCTGTACCCAGATGCAGACCCATGTCGGTCTTGTCGAATGTGTTTATTACGGGGTCGTCTTCGTTAAAATAATTGTTTTTGTATTTGTTTTCGGTAACCTGACTCTGTCCCAGCGAATTGGTGCTCGAGCGCACCTCGTTGAAGCGCGAGTGTCCTCCCGCGCCGAAACTTATGTATGCACCGGCCTCGCACCGCCAGCTGACATGAGTGCCGACATTGAAACGCCACTGCATGTAGGCAGGAATCTCTACCGTGTAGAAGTGATTGCGGTTGTACAGACTGCTCAGGGTGCCCTGTTGCCGCGACAGCACGGACATTGACCAGTAGTAATTGTTGATTGCCAGATCAATTCCGGTTCCGATGGCCAGAAAGTTGCGCAGCGGTATTGCCGCGGTGGCACCGAAAGTGAGCCTGTTGCCCGGAGTCAGTACAAAATCGGACACGTCGGGGACAGCAGACACGTAGTTCTGCCGGATGGTGGAGGCGCCGTCGCCGATGTGCACCCCCAGTTCGATAAAATGGTCGGCGCGGGATGTGTCCAGAAACGGGCGTCGCTCGCTGCGGGCTGCCGAAATCAGTGCTGCCGTCAGGCATGCGGCGGTTATCAGTGTTTTTTTCATGCGCAACGGATTTTTGAGAAAAAGAGGGGAGTGTTAATGAGGCGGGCGCCCGCGTCTGCGGTGCCGTCAGATGCGTATTGACCCGCTTTGGCCGTGATGGCGTGTCGAGTGGCCCTCGGATGTGGCCACACGTTCGTTGTAGTCGGCTGGCATGCGGCCTGCTGTCTCGATGCCGGCGGGCTGCATATCGGCTGCCGCGGCATGATGGCCGCCGATATCGCTGGTTGTGTCGGCGCGGATTACTTCGGCGAGGTCGCGGCGTTCGTCGTTTTTCCGCAGTCTTACTTTTATCCGGTCGAACCCTTGGCCATAAACTCCGTTTACATTGCATTGGGTCACTATAGCGTTGGGGTCGATAGACTTGATAATTCGGAATATGGCCACCGACTCGATTTTGCGGCACATTACAAGCAGCATTTTTACCGGGTGCTTGGTGTACCAGCCCACACCGTCAAATACGGTGCATCCTCGGTGCGCCTCGTTGTTGATGGCGTCGGCTATCTGTTTCCAGTGCGGGCTGAAAATGGTGAACTGGGTGGCCTGGCGGTTGGTGTTGATAAGCAGGTCGGCCATGTACGACGAAATGAACAGCACGATAAGACCGTATACAACTGTCTCGATGCGATGGAAG
>CAZETN010000285.1:0-1984 GCA_964514475.1 uncultured Bacteroides sp. | reverse complement strand
CGGCGTCACGAGCCGCCTGTTATGCCGCCAGTCGTCCGGCACCTGGCCGCGACGGTAATGCACGCGGTACTTGCATAGCAGACGCGCTATTATCAGCGCCGCCGAAAACTTTATCAGCTCGGAAGGCTGTACCGTACACAGTCCGAACAGCGAAAAGGCGCGCCTTGCTCCGTTGATGACAATACCGTTGTACATAGTATAGAACACCGACAGCACACTCAGCGACACTATTACCCATGACCAATTGAAAAAGTAGCGGTAATGCACCCTCTGCAGTCCCAGCATAATGACAAAACCCAGGAACAGCCGAAAAGCGTGACGCGAGATGGGACCGAGGATGTTGCCGTTGACAATCTCGCGCGACGAGGCGCTGAACTGCTCGACTATCGAAACTATAATAAGAAAGGCATATATGCCCCATATCGCCGTATCGCGGCGCGGACGCGGACGTACGGCCTCGATATCGTCCTGTACCGACGACTGCAGCACGCCGCTGTCGGCGGCCGGGGCGCCGCCTATGGTTCGGGTTTCTCCTACCATGGTTGATGTTTTGGATGTGACGGATGTATCGGATGTTGCTTATGTGCGGTCAGACCAGAGCGCTGACGGCGGCGCGGAAACGGTCGCCGCGGTCCTCGTAGCTGCGGAACAGGTCGAAGCTGGCGCAGCAGGGCGACAGCAGTACCGTGTCGCCGGGACGTGCCGCCGCGCGGCATGCGGCCACGGCATCGTCAAGACTATGGGTGTCATCAACCGGGACTACGTCCCTGAAGAAATTGACAATCTTCTCGTTATGCAGCCCCATCGCCACGATACGGTGAACCTTGGCCTTCACGAAATCAAGGATGTCGCCGTAATCGTTGCCCTTGTCCTTGCCGCCGAGGATAAGCACCACGGGTGTCGTCATCGACTCGAGGGCATAGTATGTCGATGCCACATTCGTGGCCTTTGAGTCGTTTACCCAGCGTACACCGTCAAGGGTCCGTATGTATTCGAGACGGTGCTCCACGCCGCCGAAGTCGGACAGGCTGCGGCGCAACACCTCGTCCCCTACCCCGCACAGGCGCGCCGCCAGTGCGGCCGCCATCGAGTTGTACAGATTGTGTACGCCGGGCAGACTCAGGTCCTTGCGCGGCATTTCGAACAGGCCCTGCGGGGTACGCACCCGCAGAATGCCGTCGGCACCGACTCCGGCAGCCAGACTTTCGCCGTCCTTCTCCGAAAACGGATAGAGGGTGGCCCCGGGGGTGACGGTACGCAGCTTTCCGGCGACAACCGGGTCGTCGTTCCACCACACGAAAGCGTCGGCGCGGGTCTGGTTCTGAAGGATGCGGAATTTGGCGTCCACGTAGTTCTCCATCCTGTACTCGTAGCGGTCGAGGTGGTCGGGGGTGATGTTGAGCAACACGGCGATGTCGGCGCGGAAGTCGTACATGTTGTCGAGCTGGAACGAACTCAGCTCAATCACATACACGGCGTGCGGGTCACGGGCTACCTGCAGCGCCAGGCTCTTGCCAACATTACCGGCCAGGCCGGCGTCTATTCCGGCCGCACACAGTATATGGTATGTGAGCAGCGTTGTGGTGGTCTTGCCGTTGGAACCGGTTATGCACACCATCTTAGAGTTGCCGGCATAGCGGCCGGCGAACTCAATCTCGCTGATAACGGGGATACCTTTTTCGGCTATCGCCCGCATGACGGGAGTCTCCTTGGCGATACCCGGGCTCTTTACCACCAGCCCGGCCTCAAGTATGCGCTCCATGCTGTGACCGCCCTGTTCCCAGTCGATACCCTCGGCGTCGAGGACCGCCTGATACTTCTCCGGAATTTTACCGTAGTCGCTGACAAAGACATCGAAGCCCTTGTCCTTGGCCAGCACGGCAGCGCCAGTGCCTGACTCGCCGCCGCCGAGGACGGCTACTATTTTGTTGTCCGATTTCATTCTTTATCGTATTTTAAGTGGTACAAACGTGAGTACAGCCAG
>CAZETN010000284.1:0-1986 GCA_964514475.1 uncultured Bacteroides sp. | reverse complement strand
GATGATGCCGACCGTCCGTCAGGCGACCCGATGGTGACAGTAATCGGAGAGCTGCCTGCAGGCGCGGGCGCGGTGTTCGCCGACGGCGATACCCTTACGGTGATGACCGGATGCGGTCAGTGGCTGCTGAGGCGCGGCGACGGCGTGACCGAAGCCCCCTATATTGTAGTCGGGTCTCAGCCCGACTGGCCTGACATCGCAGTAACGGCCGAGCCGGGGACTGTGATGCAGCGTATTATCGATGGAGGCGACGTCACGGCGCTTGAAGACGCGTATGTGGGCGCCTACCGGTCGCTGGCCGAGGACCTCGGTACCGTGCGCGAGTATATGCAGCCTGTGGTGGTGCGCTGTCAGTTGCTCGACGCTACAGGTTGCGTGTTGCATGTCACACCGCCTGTCTGTGTCATGCCATCCGGCGGGGCCCAGCTTGCCACGACGCTGCATGTTCCGGTAAGCGAAGGACAGCACAACGGCTGTGTGGTCGAGGTATGCGGTTTCAGACTGCGTGTTACTCTTTGCGGCGGTGTACCCGACGAATGGGTGCGCCGTGTCGCCTCGTTGCGGGTACTCGCCACTCCGCAGTTCCACTGCTGCGACATGGAGGGAAAAGCGGCGATAACGATAGCGCGGCGCACAGGCGAGACCTCGGCCGTCGTTACCGCTAACGCCACGCTGCCCGGATTGTCGCGAGGTGTCAACGCCGCCAATATCGGTTGTGCCGTCGCTCTTTTCGACAGACTGGCGCGTGAGGTGGCGGTAATCGACAGGCCGTTCGCGTCCGGCAGTCCCGGTAGGTGGACCGTGGACGCTCCGCCTGTGGCCGATGTTCCGGCATCGGCAAAGAAATTCTGGAATGCGCTCAATGCCTCCGTTTCGGGAGCGCGTACGCAAGTCGGGATGCTGTCAGTTCCCCACACCTATACTGCCGCTCTGACGGCCGAAAACGGGGGCCGTCGCATTTTCGGCGGCATAATGCGGTTCGCCTGGCGCGGATATGGCGCGGCCGCATTTGCGGCCTCCGACACACGGCTGCCGGACGAGGCTGTGTCCGGGACAGTGCGCGTGGTGATGGACGACGGCTCGGTGATACAGAGCGTGGTACATATGGCTGTGACGCCGAGTCAGGTAGGTCCTCTGCTGAGCTACCCCGATCCGCGGGCGCGGCGGCTGACGCTGACTGCCGGCAGTGCGGGTATCAGCGTGGACCTGCGTCCCGATGCGTCGGGTTCGTGCGCATACTGGGTGGCTCCCGGCTGTCGTCCGGTGCCTATGGGCACGGATTTCGACGCGGAGGCCACCTCCGGCGCGGAAACACGGCTGTCGGCGGAGTTGCCCGGGCACCTTGCTGTCACTCGTCAGGGGGGTGTCGAGGAGTGCGGATTTGTCGCACATGACATCAGGGCTCTTCTGCCTGCACGCTCGTCGGGAGGAGCCTGGGATTTCGGGCGCAGCCGCTTTTACGTCTTTACAGGTTCAGACACGCGCATGCTGACGGTGTCGCCGACAGCTATGTCCGCCAGTCTGATCGACAGCCGCGGGATTGCCGCGCCATATGGGGTATGTGCGGCCGGCAACAGCGTGTATATGCTTTCCGGGACTTCACTGCTGCGTCTTGACGGCTCGCGCGTATCGGCCGTACCCGGGATATTTGACTGCGACCGTATCGGCTACGACCCGGCCCGTGACGAGCTGGTGCTGGCCAACCCCGACGACAACGAGGCCATGGTTATTTCGGCTGTTGCCGGCACGTCGTATACCGTTTCGCTTGTGCTTGGGGGCGGAGAGCATGGCTGGCTCGTTGCAGGCGGAAGTATTTTTGCGCTCACCGGCGACGGGCTCCGCGACCTCAACAGCCGTTACTGCCGCATCTCCGAAACGGTAAATGTGCGGTGGTCGGCGGTAAATACGGGTGTTACGCCGATCCCTGGCCCCCTGAGCTCGACACCCGTGCCCGTCTCGTCTCCGTGGTTCGAACGGCCCGTGACG
>CAZETN010000283.1:0-1987 GCA_964514475.1 uncultured Bacteroides sp. | reverse complement strand
AAATCATTATGGAAGATATAATCCGAAAAGCCGAGGAAATCGAAGCGATGGCCTCGTCACCCGAAACCCTGGGCGACGCCGTGCGTCTGAGCGGCGAGCTTCTGGCCGGCGCCGACGGCCGCTGGACTCAATATATGAACGGCGCTGACAAAACATCCGCACACGGTGCGCCGTCGCGACAACTGCAGGAAATGCTAATGCTCGGAACCACACATGCCGACGCACTTTTCCGTGCCGGGCTATACACCGATGCGTACTCGGTAAGCCTGCTGCTGATGCTTGCGGCGGTACGCGAGGATGCCGCGGCTCTGCTCGGAGCCGACATGCTTGCCCTGTCTTTTCTGGCAGCGATGTCGCTGATGCAGGCGCTTCCGCTACTGCCCGACGACGATGTGTCGCATCTTCATCTGCCGCACATAACGCGTTATCTGGCATCGCTGGCTTACGCGCACTACGTGGCCACTGGCAACGCCCCGTGCAAATGGCACTCGCGTTCGCGCCAGTGGCTGCGCGATGTAATGCATCTGGTCGAGACGCCGGCAGTCGACGTAAACGGCCATGCGGCAGACCCGCTTGCATGCGGGGAAATACTGGGCGACCTTATTGGCCGGAGCCAGGCAATAGGTATATTCAGGAGCTGAACCCGTCAGCCATATTTCGGCACATCTGAAGGTAAGCAAGCCGAATAAATCAGCTTTTAGAAATTTTGAAACCCTCGCTTATGTGTACGAATTTACCTTAACAAAACTGATTTTCAAGACTTACTTGACTTTTTATCGCATTTTTGCAAGGGACGTGTAACTAATTGCACGTCCCTTGCGTCTAAGTATATGTAATGGAAAAGCAAACTACCCGACAGACCACATACCTGCCTGACAGCCGCGAGCGACGATTTCTGGAGATGCTGGCGCAATACGATGCCGTAGTGCGCCGCGTATGCCTCATGTACAGCCGCATCTCGGCCGACTACGAGGACCTGTATCAGGAGACTGTGGCCAACCTTTGGCGCGGCTTCGACAAATTTCGCGGCGAAGCGCGCATATCAACCTGGATTTACCGCGCGACAGTAAATACCTGCATTACATGGCTGCGCCGCAACGCCCGCGAACGCAACAACCGCGACCTTGACGAAGCGATAACCATGGCCGCGGGCGACGACCTTGAAAGCCGGCAGCAACTGCAGATGCTGTACGACCTCATAGCCCAACTTGACCCGATGGAAAAAGCGCTTGTAATGATGTGGCTCGACGGGCAGCAATACGACGAAATAGCAGACGTAATGGGCATCTCGCGCTCCCTGGTAGCCGTGCGGCTGCACCGCATCAAGGACAAGATGAAAAAAATGGCGGACGCCTGACCTTAAATCCACGATACCGTAATACCGACAATCCACTGTTTCTAATATAAAAATTACCTGAATATGACTCACTACAATATAGACAATATAGACAACTTACAGCAGTTGTGGCGCCAGATGGGCAACCGTCCCGATGCCGCCGACGAGATGGTTCGCGCACTCGAAAAGGCACTCCGATACCGCTGCGGAAAACTTACCCAGCGTCTCATACGCTACTACAGACTGCTGTTTCTGCTGTCGCTGGTTGTAATTGCTAACGCCTTTGTTCTTCCCGACCTCGGTATGAGCACGCTCACCAGCATCCTGTATGCGTTGATCGGCCTCGTGACGGGCACTATAAACATGGTGGACCTTCAGCTGGTGCGCGGCATCGACTCATATATGGGCGAACCCTGCGCCGAAGCCGTCCGAAAGATACGCAAGGTGCGCACTCACCTGCGCAGGGGCCTGTACATCGGTTTTCTGAGCCTGATTCCTGTATTGGGTTCCTTCTTCTACGACATAGTAAAAATGATGGATTACGACCCGGCAGCCACAGCCATGCTGTACGGCGCGATTACCGGAGGCCTAATCGGGCTTCTCATCGGACTGCGCATGCACTTCCGCATGCAACGGCTGCTCAACAGTCTG
>CAZETN010000282.1:0-1997 GCA_964514475.1 uncultured Bacteroides sp. | reverse complement strand
CTACTCGGAATTCGTGTCGGCCGACGCGCTCATACGCAACATCGCCGCCACCACCCGCAAACTCGAAATAAATCCGGGCGAACGCCCCACCGCCATACAGATTTACGGCCGCGACGCCGATACAATGGCCGAGGCAGCAAGGATTGTCGAGCAGGCGAACCCCGATCTTATCGACATCAACTTCGGATGCCCGGTAAAGAAAGTGGCCGGCAAAGGTGCCGGAGCCGGCATGTTGCGCGACATACCGCGCATGCTCGAGATAACACGTGCCGTGGTCGATGCTGTCCGGGTTCCTGTCACGGTCAAGACACGTCTGGGCTGGGACCACGAAAACCGCATAATAACGGATCTGGCCGAAAAACTGCAGGACTGCGGCATCGCCGCCCTGACAGTACACGGCCGCACCCGCGCGCAGATGTATACGGGACAGGCCGACTGGGAGATGATTGCCCGAGTCAAAGAGAATCCACGTCTGCACATTCCGCTAATCGGCAATGGCGACATCACGACCCCCGAACTCGCACGCGAAGCCTTTTCCCGATACGGCGTCGACGGAGTTATGGTCGGACGCGCCTCGATAGGCGCACCGTGGATATTCCGTACCATGCGGCAGGCCGTCGACAATGCCGACGGCAGCTGGTCGCCGGTGCCCGACACCGAAGCCTTTGCCATGCTCAGGCGCCAGATAACCGAAAGCGTCGACCACATAGACGAATACCGCGGCATACTGCACATACGACGTCACCTGGCCGCCTCGCCGCTCTTCAAGGGTATAGCCGACTTCAGGGCAACCCGCATCGCCATGCTGCGCGAAAACACCTTGCCGGGGCTGATGGAAATCCTCGACGACATACAGGACCGTCTGGACCGCGGCATCGCATTCGTCATGTGACATAACTCTTCGCATTCCGACAAAAACAGTCATGAAAAAGTCATTATATCTTCTGATGTCAGCCATGCTGACATCTGTAGCCGCAATGGCGCAGAACCAGAGCGAAATACAGCGTTTCGCATTCAACAAGGGCGACTTCGGCAGCCTGCGCGTGATAGACAATATCAGCGTCGAATATATCTGTAACCCCGACTCGGCAGGGTATATCGTATTCGAGTGCGCTCCCGAAGCCGCGCCGCAACTGCTGTTCAGCAACGACAAGTTCACACTCAAGATTCAGCAGCAGGACGCCGTCACTCCCATGCATCTGCCCAGAGTGCGCGTTTACTCGGGGTACCTGAGCAGTGTGGAGAATTCGGGCGACTCGACCGTGTATATCACCAGCGTCGCTCCGGCAGCCGAGATTTCGCTGCGCGTTGTCGGCAACGGACGCATCGTCGCCAACAATCTCCACGCCGGGAAAGTCGAGGGCAAAATCGACACCGGCCGCGGCAGTCTTGTGCTCGGAGGTGAGACCAGCCAGGCACGCCTGCGCACAGTGGGTACAGGCTCAATCCAGGCCGGCGCACTGAAAGCCAAAAACGCACACCTTACCATGAGCGGCACCGGCTCGGTTGACTGCTGGGTCACCGACGAATTGTATATAAAGGGTTTAGGCTCCGGTAAGGTATACGTCAAAGGCACCCCCGCCGTCAAGAACCGCACACTCGGAACCGTCAAGGTCATCAGCATGAACCAGCAACAGTAATGCTACCGGCTCCCGGCGGCTGCATGAGAGCCGCCGGGCATTCATTAAAACCCAAGCCCGTGTCTGACTCCGACAATCTCAAGCTGCGCACCGCACGTACGCTGAAGTGGAACGTCATCGACCGCGTTTCACAGCAGGTGCTCTATGCCGTGACCGGAATAGTGCTGGCACGCATGCTGAGCCAGGCCGACTTCGGTATAGTTGGCGCCGTACTGATTTTTCAGGCCTTCGCGTCACTGCTTATTGACAGCGGTTTCTCGTATGCGCTTATACAGCGTAAAAATCCGTCGCGGCTCGATTATTCGACAGTACTCTGGTTCAACATCGGCACAGCCGTAATGCTCTACGTAGTGCTGT
>CAZETN010000281.1:0-2005 GCA_964514475.1 uncultured Bacteroides sp. | reverse complement strand
CCCCTGAGGAGGAGTGAGGAAAGGGCCGTTGCACTTCTTATTGGAATCTTTCGATTACGTTTTTGTGAAAAAATAACCTTTTTAACAAATAGCTGCGATATTTTTCGTAAATTTGCAGAAATTTAACACGCACGGATTTCCCGTGTTTCTCTTTCTCCCGCCGAATAAGACAACCAATCTATATCCAATAAGCCTTATTAATCAATCATCCGCATGAGAAGAATTCTTTCTGCATTAGTGATGCTCTGCATCTCGGCTGCCGCCATGACCGCGGCCGCACGCGTATGCAAGGGCACCGTTGTCGACGAGACCGGCGAACCGATTATCGGCGCCAGCGTCATAGTCACCGACGGCCAGGCACTGGGAGTCACCGACATTGACGGCAAATTCGACGTCAACGCTCCCGACAACGCCAAAACCCTTACCATCAGCTTTATCGGCTACGAGACAGCTACCTCTCCGGCAAAAGCGCAGATGGGCACCATCACCCTCAAGCCCAAGACCGAGACACTCAACGACGTTGTAGTGACCCAGTCGCTGGCCCGCACACGACAGACCCCCGTGGCCCTGTCGCAGATCAACTCCATCGACATCGACCTCAAACTCGGAGGACAGGAGTTCCCCGAAATCCTAAAGACAACCCCCGGCGTATGGGCAACCAAGGACGGCGGCGGTTTCGGCGACGCGAAAATCAACATGCGCGGCTTCAAGAGCGAAAACCTCGCAATCATGGTAAACGGCATACCCGTCAACGACATGGAAGGCGGCTGGGTTTACTGGAGCAACTGGGCAGGTCTTTCGGACGTAACATCAAATATCCAGACCCAGCGCGGTCTCGGCGCCGCAGTACTGTCGGCCCCCTCGGTCGGCGGCACAATCAATGTCACCACCGCCTCGACCGACGCCAAACGCGGAGGCTCGGTATGGTACGGCTTCGGTAACGACGGCATGAACCAGATCGGCATGAAGGTATCGACCGGCATGATGTCCAACGGATGGGCCGTGACGCTGATGGGCTCGCGCCGCTGGGGCGACGGTTACATCCAGGGCACCTGGTTCAACGCATACAACTACTTCATCAACATCTCCAAGAAGTTCAACGACCGTCACCAGCTGAGCCTGACTGCCTTCGGCGCTCCGCAGAAGCACAACAAACGCTCGAACATGGACGGCCTGTCAATCATGGGATACCAGGAGTACGCCAAGAACTATATGGACGGCGAAAGCCCCTACCGCTACAACCCCACTTGGGGCTATGACCTTAACGGGCAGCCCCGTACCTCAAGCCTCAACAAATACCACAAGCCCCAGATTTCGCTGGCACACACCTGGCAAATCAACGAAAAATCTTCATTGTCGACAACGCTTTACATGTCGATAGCCAGCGGCGGCGGTTATTCGGGCCAGGGTCGCACCTCGGCATGGCGCAGCGCATGGTACGGCGCCTCCAACGGCGAGCTTACCACCCAGTTCCGCAACGCCGACGGCACCTTCGCCTACGACCAGATCCAGCTCATGAACCAGGCCTCCGAAACAGGCTCGAACATGGTGATGAGCGAGAGCAACAACTCGCACCACTGGTACGGCCTCATCTCCACCTACTCCAACAAATTCTGGGACAACAAGCTGGCCTTCCTGGCCGGTATCGACGTACGCTACTACATCGGCAAACACAACAACAAGATCGTTGACCTGTTCGACGGCGAATATTACATCGACGACGTAAACCGTTGCGCCGTAGACCCCGCCAACAGTGCCGTGTTCAACAAAAACAACACCGAATGGGTGTATGAAAAACTGGGGGTCGGCGACATTGTATACCGCGACTTCGACGGACGCACCAATCAGGAGGGCGCTTACGTGCAGGGCGAGCTGTCGCTGCTCGACCGCCGTCTTACCCTGGTGCTCTCGGGCGCTCTGAGCAACACCGGCTACCAGCTAGTCGACCACTTCTACTATGACAAGTCTCACTCAAAGTCAAAGGTGTACAACTTCCTGGGCGGCA
>CAZETN010000280.1:0-2012 GCA_964514475.1 uncultured Bacteroides sp. | reverse complement strand
GTGTCGTCCACCATGCCGAAGAGGCCGGCGTAGTTGCCCGAGACTTTGACGCTGAGATTGCTGATTTTCTTTCCGTTGCCGTCAAAGTGTCCGCCGAAGCGCAGGTATCCGGCGCCGATGGGGGTAAAGTTGGTGCCCGACATGTCGATGTCGTTCATAACCTTGAAGTACTTGTCCTTGAAGGCGCAGAAATAGTCGTTGTTGTCGTCGATGTAGCTGAGTTCGTCGCTTTCCTCGACCATTGCCGACACATAGGTGAGGTCGTCACGTGTCCTGATCTGGTAGGGATCGGCTTCCGTGCCGCTGCCTTCAAGCGATGTCACCTTCAGCTTGGGGTAGACAATGTCAACAGTGGAAGTGATCTTACCGGTGTTCCACAGACCTAACAGGAGGTTCTGGCTTGTGCTGCGCGAGAGTGCCGTCCATTTGCTCCAGCTGATGCTTCTGGTGGCTTCGCCCGGAGTAGCGGTCTGGGGATAGATGTTTTCGGCCAGGTCAGAGAATTTCACACCTCCGGTTTCGGTGACGGTGAAGTCGGAGGCGCTATAGGTCATGAAGTCGCCGTTGGCGGGATATTCGCGGACCGCCTGCTGTTTGATGACACTTGAGCCGTCGCGGTTGAGGTCGATGACCACAGTGAGGCCGTTGTTGCCGAAGTTGAGAACCGACACCTGGTTGTCGACCGGTTGCGAGACAAACACGCCATACGAATCGGTGCCGCCCTGGAACAGGTCGCAGTCCATTGTGGCGTTGGCGCGTCCCAAGACAGTGTTGTATGCGGCCAGGAAGAAACTGCCGGCATTGGTGCCTTCTTTTACGAAGATACCCCACCATGTGGGGATGGACACTGTGCCGTTGGCATTTATGGTGCCCGTGATATCTTTTGTATAATCGGGCTTGCCGTCGCTGCCGCAGTAGGCCAGCCATATGGCGCCGTATGTGGAGTGGGTGTACAGGTACTGCGCCGGAAGGGTGACGGTGCCTGCGCTGATGTCCACGGTTGCGGTGACATTTATTGACGGCGACCAGAAGTTGGCTATACGTATCGTCTGGTCGCCGGTGGCCGTGATGTCTACACTTCCGCCGCCGTCTCCGGTCGATGAAGTAAGTGACGAGTATGTCATTACATACTGGCCGGCCAGGTCGGCGACGGCGGCCACACCTTTGCCTTTGGCCTTCAGCATCGGTGATGCCCCCGTTTCCTTGGCTTCGATTACCGCATCGGATACCGGGACGGCATTCAGGGGATTAAACGGCGTCGCCGTTATAACTCCGCCGCCAAGGCTGTTTTCCTTTGCGGCACGCTGCATTTTTGCGAATGCTTCCGGCGGGGTTGCGGCGACTGCGGTTTCGGCCTCGCTCAATGTCTGCGAGTCCGGTAACACGTTCGTCTGCAATCCCGGTAACGTCAGCATGGCGACTGTGGTCATGACCGCCAGTAACGATGCCATTGACGTCAACACTTTCTTTTTCATAAAGGTAGCGTTTTTGATTAGTAATAGGATTGGATTTGTAATAGTGGATGGTCAGCTTGGATGTCGATACGGTAAACAATGGGAACGTTTTTTTTACCCATATGCAAAAATACACTAAATTTGTTAATTTTCAAGTCTGGGATGCAGTTTTGTGTTAAAATTTTTACTACAATCGTAAAAATCGGCAAAAATTGATGCTTATATGTGTACAAAAACGAGGCCGCATCCGGTTTGCGGACGCGGCCTCGCACTTTATGAGGCAGAAGCTATGCTGCTATGTTGTCAGTCGATGTTGGGGTTGTATTTGTGCCACTCGGAGATGGGGGGCAGAACGCCCATGCCGATGACTTCGTCGCGCATCTTGCACAGGTGCTCGTAGCTGGCCTGGAGAGCTGCCATTTCTTCGGGAGTGCCGTAATTTGCCTTGCAGTATACGCCGTCAGCGTTGATGCACGAGGGCATTGCCATCATCGCGTGGGTGATACGCTCGGTGTCGGCGTATGTGCCGCCGGGGTAGTTGAAACCCTTGCCGCCCAT
>CAZETN010000279.1:0-2023 GCA_964514475.1 uncultured Bacteroides sp. | reverse complement strand
CTGAGTTCTTCAAATTTATTGCCTAATTTTGCACTTGCAGGTAGAATCTGCGGTGACGGGATATTTGGACAGCAGGCACATACCTTTGCCGTTCTGGATAATATGACGGTAACGGCGCTTCAGCGAGTCAATCTGCCAGGGACGTATGCAGTATGCCATGCCGCAGCCGAAACTCTCGGCCTCCTGCAGTGCCACCACGTCGGCGTCGGCCCTGATTATATATTCCATGGTCTGGTTGATGCTGTCGGGGTAATAGCCGTTGGCAGGCAGAAAATTATAGACGTTGTAGCTGAGCAAGGTCCAGCTGCGTTTCTTTTGTTCTTCGGTCAGCTTTCCCGCGAATGGATGCACTGGAAAGTTGGACATTACCGAGGGCGCCGCCGTCAGCAGGCATGCCGCGGCAAAAATCGCGCCGCGACGGCACCATATCAGGTCGAGCGCGGGAACGATTGCCGTGACAGCAATGCAGATAGGCGCAGTCATTGCCACCACCGCCGATACCGGCAGCGTGCGCGGGTCGACGGTACCGGCCCATGCCGACAGCAGCAGCGACAGGCCGCACAGGGCCGTCAGTATGCCGAGTATGACTCGTATGATGCGCCTTAAAAGCATTTGTTCAGTCTGGAGCAGTGAGTGTTATTTTATGCGTGCCGACAGTTCGAAGAGGCGTTGGCGTGCCTGAGGCGGAATACCTGCATATCCGTTGCGCCGGACTTCGGCAAGGAGGGCGTCGAGTTCGGCCTGTTCGGAGGGCGTCAGACCATGTTTGGGGTAGGGGCCGTAGGCGCTGCCGCGCCGCCTTTCGCCGGCGGCGTAGATAGGTCGGGAGGTCCCGCTTCGGTATTCGCGGCGGTTCAGGATTGTGCCGCACAGTATGCCGGTCAGGGCTCCCGCCGCGTGGGTGAGCACTATGCCGGTATCCTGGATTGCCGACGATGTCAGCATCACCAGCACCACAACGGTCAGGGCCACCCACCGGACCTGCATCTCGCCGAGGAACATCATCTGTATGGGCACGCGTCCGCGCATTATGCCGGTCATCGCCACTACGGACAGAACCGAGCAGCTGGCGCCGATAAGCATCATGTCGGTTACGCCCAGTGCGCCGAGTACGACAAAAAACACGGCGCCCACGAGGCCTCCGGTCATATATGCGGCGGCGATACGGCCGCCCGTTATGCCGAGGCGCTGGGCAAGCATCCCGAACATCCACAGCCAAAGCATATTGCTGAGCAGGTGCATGAAGTCCCACTGTGTAAACATATATACAAGCAGTGTCCACGGATGCGCGGCCGCGGCGGCCGGATGCGAGGGGAGCGCCACAGCCGCGGCGATGACGTTTTCCGGTGCGCCGCACCATGCCGCTACATGCACTGCCACGAATACCAGCAGGTTGGCGCCCATCAGCAGCCACACAGTGCCGCCGTAGCGGCTGTTCATCAGATTGCTGAATCTATTCACTTGGTCAATTGACTGATATCGGTTTGAAATTCAAAAACTTCAGACTCGCGGATTTTGGCCGTCAGGACACGTTGGTCAGTACCAGCCGCTGAAAGTGCCTTTCTTTTTCCAGTACCACAGCAGCATGAAGCCGAATATCATGCCGCCCAGATGGCAGAAGTGCGCAACACCGTCACCGCTGCCGCCAAGACCCAGGCTCAGTTCAATTATGGCATAGCCGAGCACCATCCATTTGGCTTTGATGGGGACGGGGATGAACATTATGAACAGTTCGCGGTTGGGATACAACATGCCGAACGCCAGCAGCACACCATAGATGGCGCCCGAGGCACCGACCGTCGGAGCATTGACCAGCATTGTGATTTTAGCCAGAGTAGGGTCCATGAAAATCCGGCCACTCTGCATCAGCGACCATCCGCTGTCGACAATCTGATAGAATTCGCCGGAGGTGTACATATTATGATATTTGGCTAGCATCAGCGCGTATACGCCCCATTGTATGAAAGCCGCGCCTATGCCGCAACTGAGGTAGTATACCAGAAAGCGGCGGCTGCCAAGAGTC
>CAZETN010000278.1:0-2038 GCA_964514475.1 uncultured Bacteroides sp. | reverse complement strand
AGTTGTATCATGGTCTTGCGGTCGGTAAGCGGAGTCCGCGTCGCTGTTGTTCTGTGGTTGTCCAAAGCCTGAATTTTAAGTTATGTGATTGCGAGTAGTTTTATTTGCCGGCCTCGGCGGCCAGCTTGCCGTAATACCGGCAGACGTCCGTAAGCATGCATGCCTGACAGTCGGGCTTGCGGGCCTTGCACACATAACGTCCGTGCAGGATAAGCCAGTGGTGCGCCCTCGGTATGACATCGGCCGGAATATGACGCACAAGCGCGCGCTCGGTAGCAAACGGAGTCTTTGAGTTTGTGGTGAGGCCGATACGCTCGCTGACACGGAAGACGTGGGTGTCTACCGCCATGGCGGCCTCGCCATATACCACGGACAAAATGACGTTGGCGGTCTTGCGTCCGACACCGGGAAGGCTTGTCAGGTCGTCAAGGCTGTCCGGCACTTCGCCTCCGAACCTCTCGACGAGTGCGCGCGCCATCCCGGAGAGTGCCTTGGCCTTGTTGTTGGGATAGGATACCGACTTTATGTACTCGTACAGTTCAGATGTCTCGGCCTCAGCCATCTTCTGCGGCGTGGGAAAGGCACGGAACAACTCTGGGGTAACCATGTTGATACGCTTGTCGGTGCACTGCGCCGACAATATCACTGCCACCAGCAGCTGAAATGGACTGTCGTAGTGCAGTTCGGTCCGGGGCAACGGCATAGCCTCGGCAAACCGTGCCAGCACGGCATCATATCTGTCCGCAAGTTTCATTGTCGCTCACGCGTTAGTCGGCATCAAAGACATCAGTCGGCACGTCGCCTCAATGCGCCGATGTAAACTCTTCGAGGAAGCGTATATCGTTTTCGGAGAACATGCGCAGGTCCTTGACACGGTATTTGAGGTTGGTGATGCGCTCGACGCCCATGCCCAGGGCAAAACCGCTGTAAACCTTGGAGTCGATGCCGCAGGCCTCAAGCACATTGGGGTCTACCATGCCGCAGCCCAGAATTTCCACCCAGCCGGTTCCCTTGCAGAACGAGCAACCCTTGCCGCCGCAGAGGTCACAGCTGATATCCATCTCGGCCGAAGGTTCGGTAAAGGGGAAATAGCTGGGACGCAGGCGGATTTGCGTTTCGGGTCCGAACATCTCGCGGGCGAAGTACAACAGCGTCTGGCGCAAATCGGCGAAGCTGACGTTTTTGTCGACGTACAGGGCCTCGACCTGGTGGAAGAAACAGTGCGCGCGCGCCGATATTGCCTCGTTGCGGTATACTCGTCCCGGGCAGATGATGCGGATGGGCGGCTGTGTGTGTTCCATGACACGGCTCTGCACCGACGATGTATGTGTGCGCAGCAGCACGTCGGGATTGCGCTGGATGAAGAAAGTGTCCTGCATGTCGCGGGCCGGATGATCGGCGGCAAAATTCAGCGATGAGAACACATGCCAGTCGTCCTCGATTTCGGGGCCTTCGGCAATATTGAAGCCAAGACGACGGAAAATGTCCACAATCTCCTCGCGCACCAGCGACAACGGATGACGGGTACCCAGGGGCATGTCCGGAGCAGTACGGGTAAGGTCGATGCCACAATCGTCGCCGTCCGAACATTCGAGTGCCTCACGCAGCCCGTTGATGGTGTCGGTGGCAAAGGTCTTCAGCTCGTTGATAGCCATACCCACCGCCTTTTTGTCCTCGGCTGGGACGTTGCGGAAGTCAGCCATCAGCGCCGACACCAGACCTTTTTTGCTCAGATATTTTATACGCAAAGCCTCTACCTGAGCGGCATCGCTGGCCGTCAGCCCGGCAATTTCGTCATGCAGACTGTTTATCTTGTCAATCATAATCTTCTAAGTTGCTTATGCGCCAAAAAGATAACGCACTCGCAAAATTACTAAATTTTGCGCACACTCACAAAACGCCTGACATCAATCGCCACACATTAATAAATAATAAGCCCTTTGCTTGTGCGACATACGCTCAGACAGCCTCGCTCAGACAGCCTCGACGCAGATTCTACCTGCAAGTGCAAAATTAGGCAATAAATTTGAAGAACTCA
>CAZETN010000277.1:0-2051 GCA_964514475.1 uncultured Bacteroides sp. | reverse complement strand
GCAGCCGCCGCCAACGCGGACTTCACTCTGCTTTATACCAAATACAACAATCTGGTTATGGGCTATTTCGCTCTTGACCGCTTTGTGCGTCTGGCCGAGGATTCGAAGGCCGGAATGATGTACGCTGACTCGTACACTGTTGTCGAGGGCAAGAAAACCAACTCGCCTGTCATCGACTACCAGTTCGGCTCGCTTCGCGACGACTTCAACTTCGGCTCGGTACTTTTCTTCAACACCGCCGACCTCAAGAAGGCTGCCGCCGGCATTGATGCCGAATACAGCGCCGCCGGCCTCTACGACCTGCGTCTGCGTCTGAGCCGTATAGCCCCCATCGTGCATATCAACGAATATCTCTACAGCGACGTCACTGTCGACAACCGCAAGAGCGGCGAAAAGATTTTCGACTATGTCGACCCCAAGAACCGCGGTGTGCAGATCGAGATGGAAAAAGCCTGCACCGCGCACCTCAAGGAAATCGGCGGCTATCTGGCTCCCGAATTCGCTGAAATCGATTTCAACAAGGGAGACTTCGAGTACGAGGCTTCGGTTATCATCCCCGTGCGCAACCGCATACGCACTATCCGCGACGCAATCAAGAGCGTTCTGGCTCAGAAAACCGACTTCCCCTTCAACCTCATCGTCATCGACAACCACAGCACTGACGGCACAACAGAGGCTATCGACGAGTTCAAGGATGATGCCCGTGTCATCCACATCGTTCCCGAACGCGACGACCTGGGTATCGGCGGCTGCTGGAATGCCGGCGTCAACCACCCCAAGTGCGGTAAATTCGCAGTGCAGCTTGACTCTGACGACGTTTACTCGGACGAGAATACCCTGGCCAAGATGGTAAAAGCTTTCTACGACCAGAAGTGCGCCATGGTGGTGGGTACATACGAGCTTACCGACATCGACAAGAACCCCATTCCGCCCGGCGTAATCGACCATAAGGAGTGGACTCCCGAAAACGGCCGCAATAATGCCCTGCGCATCAACGGCCTGGGCGCTCCCCGTGCTTTCTATACGCCCATGCTGCGCGAAATACATGTGCCCAACACATCATATGGCGAAGACTATGCTCTGGGACTGGCTTTCTCGCGTCATCATCAGATAGGCCGCGTATATGACGTGGTTTACCTGTGCCGCCGCTGGGAGGACAACTCGGACGCCGCGCTCGATGTAGTCAAGATGAACAACAACAACCTCTACAAGGACCGCATCCGCACGTGGGAACTCCAGGCGCGTGTGGCCATGAACAAGGAAAGTAAGTAAAATCACCGCAGGCGCCGGCATGGGCAGCATTATTGTGCCCGTGTCGGCTGCCGCGTATAAATAATTATGAAACATATCACATCATCCGAAGCCAACCGTCTGATCGAGGAGCAGCTTGCCGAATGGCCCATGGCGAAGGGTAACTTCGAGGCACTGGGCGGTGTTCGTGTCAAGGACCTCGACGTCGACGGAATGCACATCAAGGTGCAGTTCAATCCGGCACGCATAGTTTCGTCGTCGGCAAAGGTGGATGCAAAGAGCCTGAAGGAGCGCAAGTGCTTCCTGTGCGGAGCCAATCGTCCCGAGGTGCAGCGGGGAATAGAGTGGGGGCCCGACGGCAAATACATCGTGCTCATAAATCCGTTCCCCATCTTTCCCAGGCATCTGACAATCCCCGATCAGAGCCACACCGACCAGCTTATACTCGGCCGTATTGAGGACATGATGGATCTCTCCGCAG
Organism: uncultured Bacteroides sp.; assembly: GCA_964514475.1. GTDB lineage: Bacteria > Bacteroidota > Bacteroidia > Bacteroidales > Muribaculaceae > CAG-873. The sequence goes on along the minus strand of CAZETN010000277.1, from coordinate 319 downwards.
ACCTCGACGAGTATACTGTGTTCTATAACGGTCCGAAATGTGGTGCTTCGGCCCCCGACCATATGCACTTTCAAGCCGGAAACTCCGACTTCCTGACCATAGCCGATGCTTTGGAAGGTGCCGAACTTAAGACTCTCGCCACCGATGGTGACGCCAGTCTGGCTTTGGTGGACACTCTTCCGCTCAATGTCTTTGTCATCGACGCAGCCGACCACAAGGCGGGCGCCCGCCTGTTCGAGCGTCTCTATAAGGCTATACCCGTCCCCGAAGGTGAAAAAGAACCCATGATGAATCTGCTCTGCTACGCCACCCCTGCGGG
>CAZETN010000276.1:0-2052 GCA_964514475.1 uncultured Bacteroides sp. | reverse complement strand
AGACGCGGTCAAGTACACCGCTGCGTACTGCCGAACTGTGGCCGTAGACAACGAGAACCCGTTTCATGCCTTCGGCAGTGCACTCTTTGCCGGCGTTTAGCTCGGCGCCGCGACCGAACTCGTAGCGCGTCGGCGCCCAGTATTTGAAATTGTCCATATCAGGTGTGTTGGTTATTGTTTGCTTAATAAGAGGTTGAACGCGTCTATGGCGCGGTCGGCGTCGGCATCGGTGAGGGCGGCCGACAGCGAGATACGCAGGCGCTCGGTACCCGGCGGCACAGTCGGCGTGCGTATGGGGAGTACCTTGATGCCGATATCGAGCAGTTGCCGCGACAGTACGACAGTACGTCGCGCGTCACCGACGATGTAGGGCATTATGTGCGATGGCGCAATTCCCAGCGCGTCGCCAAAACGGCGTTCAAGCCCGCACAGACGGGCGCGGAGGCTGTCTCCGGCTACCGCTTGACGCAGCACGTGGAGGGTCCATTCGGTCTGAAGCGGCGGCAGGGCTGTGCTGAAGATAAGGCTGCGGCAGCGGTTTACCATAAAATCGTGCAGCGCAGGCTTCATCACGGCAAAGGCTCCGGCCGAGGCGAGGGCCTTGCCGAAGGTACCTACCAGGATGTCCACCCCGTGAAGGTTCGCCGCCAGGCCCAGTCCGTGTTCGCCGCATACACCGACGGCATGGGCCTCGTCGATATACAGGAATGCGTTGTCGTGCATCGACTTCGACTCTATCAGGGCCGGAATGTCGGCTCTGTCTCCGTCCATCGAGTATACCGATTCGGCTATGATGACGACCCGTCGGTACGAGTGTCCGTATCTGGCCAGAATGTTGCGCAGATGCTGTCGGTCATTGTGCCTGAACCGGCGGAAATCGCTTCCCGAAAGCACCAGGCCGTCTATTATGGATGCATGGACAAGCTTGTCGGCGACAAAAAGGGTGTCCTTCCCTCCGAGCGCACCGATCATGCCGGTATTGGCATGATAGCCGCTGTTGAACAATAGCGCGGGCTGCCCGTAAAGGTCTGACAGATACGCCTCGAGCCGGGAGTACGCGCGCTGTGGAGACGCCAGCAGGCGCGATGCCGACGACGTCATCAGAAAACTGTCGGCAGTAAGGGTCTTGATGAAGTCTTCGCGCAGCGTACGGTCGATGCCGAGCCCGAGATAATCGTTTGACGACAGGTCGACGGCATCGTCCGGCAGCTCGTCCGGGATTATGCGTAGATTGCCGGTGTCGCCAAGCCACTGAAGGGTATTTTCTATCTCTCTCATAGGTGGAGGCAATCAGTTTTTTACAGGTTCTTCACCAAACCGACGCATTCTGAGCACAGTATGTCAAGCTGTTCGTCAGAGGTGATATAGGGCGGCATGACGTAGACATTGCGGCCGAAAGGCCGTATCCATACTCCACGGCGCACGCATTCCTTCTGGAAAGCGCCGACGTCGACAGGGCTGTCGACCTCGATTACGCCGATTGAGCCGAGTACACGCACGTCGGTGACGTTGCCGAAAGCCCGCGCCGGTTCGAGGCCGCGGCGCAGACGGTCTTCGATATGTGCCACACGGGCTGCCATATCCTGCTCGTTGAGAATGCGCAGCGACTCCAGTCCTATCGCGCAGGCAAGCGGATTGCCCATAAATGTAGGTCCGTGCATCAGTACGCCGGCCTCGCCGCGGCTGATGGTGTCGGCGACATTACGTGTGGTGAGCACGGCCGACGATGTCAGGTATCCGGCCGTCAGTCCCTTGCCGATGCACATTATGTCCGGCATGACTCCGGCGTGCTCCCAGGCAAAGGCTTTGCCGGTACGCCAGAAGCCGGTGGCGATTTCATCGAAAACCAGCAGCAGCCCGTTTTCGTCGCATAAGCGCCGGGCCTCGCGCAGATACTGGGGATGATAGAACCACATGCCTCCGGCGCCCTGTACAATAGGTTCGAGAATGAGCGCCGCCAGTTCGTCGCGGTGTCCGGCGATTACTTCGCGCAGCGGTCCGATGTCGGCAGGGTTCCATTCGCCGTCGAACCGGCTTGTCGGCGACGGTACG
>CAZETN010000275.1:0-2065 GCA_964514475.1 uncultured Bacteroides sp. | reverse complement strand
CTTGATAAATCATATCTAATGGTTAACTACTGTAAAAAGTAAACACTCTCTAAGAGGTACGTACGGACCGCCGACAAGCGACGCCATCAGCGGCGAGTAGTCGCGCATGCCGTTACGCATGGTGCCGAGGGCTTCGTGGTCGCCGGCGATGACAATCATTGTGCTGTCGGCGTCGGGACGGCTCTGAATATAATCTACGAAACGGCCGATGGCGGCATCGGTATAATTGACGGCTGTGATGTATCCGTCCAGGTATTCGGGGTACTTGTCTTTAAGGGCGATGGTGCGGAATTCGGCGGGGATATTGAATGGGAAGTGACACGAATATGTCACCACCTCTACAAAGGCCTTCTCGCCCGTGGGCCAGATATCGCCTTGTCTCATCTTGTCGGTAATCTGGCGCAGAAGCGACCCGTCGGACGGCACGCGGGGGCGTCCGAACGACTCGGTGTTGTCCCATGCGTCGCGGAAGAGCCGCTCGTCGATGCCGAAGCTTACGGCCACGGCACCCTCGTTCCAGGCGGTGGCGCGGTCGCCCGAGAGGATGTAGCTGCGTTCGCCGCCCGAGGCTTTGAATGCCTTTGACAGATGCGGATAATTGTTGGATGGGTATACCATCGAGTACACCAGGTCGTCCATAGGCCGAAGTCCGGCTGTCATCAGCAGTTGTCCGTCGATGCTGCGTCCGGGGCCTACCTGCGACAGCACGCGCGTGGCCACCCACGTTGTGGCCGTGTCGGCGGTGAGGCGGTTGAGGTTCGGTGTTATGGGCTTGCCCTCGACTGTGGCGTTAAGCGGCCATGCCTCGAGCGATTCAACGATTATGAACACGATGCTCCCGGGCTTGTAGCGTGCCGTATCATCAGCGGCCGGTATCTCGGTCGCCTGTCTCAGCCATTCCACAGCCTCACGGCGGTCGGCTTCGGAAACGGATGCCGAAGACTCAAGCGCGTCATGAAGCAAACTCACCGGAAGGGTATATACCACCGGTGGCGTCGCATGATAGTAGCAGTCCTGTTTCAGGCGGTCGATATGCGCGAACGGTGTCCCGCTGAAAAGGCTCAGTACGCCCATGACGATGCCCGATGTGCCCAGCAATATGCCGTAGCCGAGCAGATTACGCGGTCTGTCATGCTGTTTGCGGCAAGGATGTGTCAGTGTGACAAAGGTGATTGCCGGAAAAATCAGGTCGTACAGGCGCAGCGACCCGAATATGGCGTCGCCGAACTGCACCACATTGTCAACCAGCAGATAACTTGCCGGGGGAATGGGGGCCAGGTAGGTGCGGCAATACATCAGGTTTGCCAGCGCCAGCAGGTCGGCGACAGTCAGCACAACGGCCACAGGCCACCGCCGGCGCCACAGAAGCGACGGAAGTGCCATCAGCAGTGCCAGTATTACAGCGCTGACGTACGTCTGCACTATGCCCAGACCCTTGAATGAGGTGCTCAGACACCACAGCACGTCAAAGGCCAATACCGTGGCCAACGATCCGAAGAAAGCCGTCGCGAAAAAGCGGTTCTGCCAGAGTTTCAGCATTTTGGTTTACGAAAACAGCTTTGAACTCAGACGGTTGAGAGCTTCAACCTTGTCGGTTTTGCGGACCACCATGGCTATGTTGTAGTTGGAGCCGCCGTAACTTATCATGCGCACAGGTATATCGCCGAGAGCTTCGATTGCGCGGGTCTCCATGCCGCCGTTGTGCCAGTCCATGTCGCCGACCACGCATACTATGGTCATGTCCTCGTCGACCGATACGGTGCCGAAGTTCATCAGGTCGTCGACAATGGCGGCTATGCGTGGCGATGTGTCGACAGTGACGGTGACACCGACCTCGCTGGTGGCCAGCAGATGTATGGGCGTACGGTGTTTTTCGAAAGTCTCGAACACCTTGAGCAGGAAGCTGTATGCCAGAAACATGCGCCCCGACTTGATGTGTATGCACGTTATGTCGTCCTTTGCGGAGACAGCCTTGATGGAGTCGGGTACACGTACGTTATGAATAAGGGTGCAGGCTTTGTCAGGCTCCCTGGTGTTGAGCAGGCGTAAGGGACTGTTGTGGAGT
>CAZETN010000274.1:0-2067 GCA_964514475.1 uncultured Bacteroides sp. | reverse complement strand
CCCCTTCAAGAAGTTGGACTCACTGCTTTATGTTTTAGCGGACAGTAATAAAATAAAATCAGCAACGTACACTCTGTTGGAATGTACGTTGCTGATTTTATAGAATGAAGATTTATTTACCAGATGCGGGTGAAGGAGCGGCCGAGGCGCGTACGGGCCGCGGCTTCGAGGGCGGGGCGGGCTGCCGGGTCGGCGATGGAGATGAGAAGTCGGGCCCGCTCGGCGATATCCTTGCCCCGGAGGTCTACGATGCCATGTTCGGTGGCGATGTAGTGGACCATATATCGGGTAGTGACGACACCGGCACCTTCGGTGAGAACGGGCTTGATTTTGGATTCGCCTTTTCTGGTTCTGGACAGCATTGTCAGGAACGACTTGCCGCCTTCACTGCGCGACGAGCCGTAAATAAAGTCGACCTGGCCGCCGACGCCGCTGAACATACGTGTGCCGATTGAGTCGCTGCACACCTGACCTGTAAGGTCGATTTCGAGGCATGAATTAATGGACATCACGCGTGGGTTGCGGGCGATGCGGAAGGGGTCGTTTGTCCATGCGACATCCTTAAAGATTATATCCGGATTGTAATCCATGTAATCATAGAGGCGGCGGCTCCCCAAGGCAAGCGACGCCACTGACTTTCCGGGCATCACCCGTTTGAGCGAGTTGTCGATGACGCCGCTCTCCATCAGCGGCAACAGTCCGTCGGTCATAGCCTCGGTATGCACTCCGAGGTGTTTGTGGCCCGAAAGGGCGCGGATAATGGCGTTAGGAATTCCACCGACACCAATCTGGAGTGTCGCGCCGTCCGGGATGAGGGCGGCTACATGGTTGCCTATGGCGATTTCGTCGGGCGTGGGTTCGGGTGTCGGCACCTCGACCAATGGGTCGTCTACCATCACTGCGGCATCGAGGCGCGATATATGGATGACAGGGTCGCCGTAACTGAAGGGCATTGCCTTGTTGATCTGAGCTATTATGACCTTGGCGCATTCAGATGCGCTGAAGGCCAGATCGGCTGACACACCGAAACTGACGTAGCCGTTAGCGTCGGGGAGCGAACAGTTGAGCAGACATACATCAACGGGATGAATGCCCTCGCGGAAGAGCCTCGGCACCTCTCCTAAGAAGCAGGGCGTGGTTGACCCGAAGCCGCGGTTTATCCAGTCGCGGACGCTGTTCGAGATAAAGATGGGGTCGGGATAGAAGGCGTCAGCATATTCGTCCCTGCAGTATGGCGCCGCGCCTTTGGCTACGGCAAAACCCTGGTAAAGGCGTATGTCGCGCAGCTCATTACCCCGGCGTGCCATAGCCTCGAGGAGAACCTCGGGGATAGAGGTACTGCCCTGGATAAAAACGTGGTCGCCGCTCTTGATAAGGCGTACCGCCTCATCGGCTGTCATAAACTTAGGCTTGCGGGTGTTCATCGGCAAATGTTTTTATGTGACGCTGAAGGGTTTCGAACGATTTCTCGTCGGTGAGCATGGACACGCATACACGCACACCATCCTGCCTGCTGCCCGTCGAAGGCAGTGAGATTGTGGAAATGCCATGTCGGAGCAATTCCTGCTGCAGCGTCACCGAGTCCATTCCGGGATATCCCGCAGTGAAAAAAAAGCCGTCGCTGATCGGTGTGTCGCCGTCACGGTCATAGACAAGATGAAAACCGGCGTCGGCAAAAATCCGGCGAGCGCGGTTGCTGCGCCGTCCATAGTCGCGGCTTATGTCAACAAAATCGAGTTTGCCGTCCGATGCGGCATCGAGCATGGCTGCCATCGCATACTGCGCCGACTGCGATGCTCCGCTCGAGCAGGCGTAAAGCACTCCATAGCAATAGGCGTCGCCGAATGTTTCCATTTCGTAAAAAGCCTCAAGGGCCGGATAACGTCGGTCAAAGACTTCGGGAGTCATGCATACCAGAGCGATGCGCTGCCCTGCGTAGCTGAATATTTTGCTGGCCGAAAGCATAATGATGCGGTTTCGGGTATAGCGGGCCACTGTAGGAGGATACGGCGCATCGAAGGGCCGGCTGAAGTCGGTACGGAAGTCCATGCCGAAGTCTGCCTGATC
>CAZETN010000273.1:0-2080 GCA_964514475.1 uncultured Bacteroides sp. | reverse complement strand
AAAAGTCTCAATACAAAACCGCAAGCTGCACGAATGCACAGTCCAATACTCCGATATCAAGGGAGACACTGCACTTAAGGAGGAGTCATCGCTATTCATTACCGAGGGTCTGTCGGCGACCGGCTCCATCACCAAAATCCGCGACGTGCGCACACAGGCTGTCTTCTCGCTGCGAAGCAAGCCCATAAACACGTACGGCGAAACAAAAAAGATTGTCTACGAAAACGATGAACTCAACGCCCCGCAGGCCGCCCTCAACATCGAAGACTCGCTCGACGACCTGCGCTATAACAGGGTCATCATAGCCACCGATGCCGATGTCGACGGCATGCACATCCGGCTGCTGATGATTACCTTCTTCCTCCAGTTCTTCCCCGAACTGGTAAAGACGGGGCATGTTTATGTGTTGCAGACTCCGCTGTTCCGCGTACGCAACCGCAAGACCGCACGACGCAGCAAGAAGGGTGCCCCCGCCGACGACGAGACATACTACTGCTACTCGGACGAAGAGCGCGTTCAGGCCATTGACAAAGTAGGACGTCAGAATGCCGAAATAACCCGATTCAAAGGTCTCGGCGAAATAACTCCCGACGAATTCAAAGCCTTCATCGGCCCCGATATGCGCCTCGACCGCGTCAGTCTGCGTAAGGACGACGGCGTAGCCGACATACTGCAGTTCTACATGGGCAAAAATACCGTCGAGCGCCAGAACTTCATCATCGACAACCTCGTCATCGAGGAGGACACCGAAATTCTCTGACACGCCACAACACAACGCTCCGCCACCCCCATCTGTGACGGGTATCGGTGCAGAACGTTTTAGTCACGTCAGCCCAATTCACAAGTCAAAATTCAACATCCAACATCAACAACGTGGTTTTCTTCTCCGGCTCTTTCAACCCCTTCACCGTCGGCCATGCCGACATAGTACGCCGCGCTGTCGAGCGCTTTGGCGACGTGACCATCGGGATCGGCATCAACATACGCAAACCCGGCGATGAGGCCGACGCCGGGGAACGCCGCAAAAAAATCGCACTGCTGTACGACAATAACCCCCACATCAGCGTTATAACTTATATGGGTCTTACCGCCGACGCCGCACGTCAGGCAGGATGCACCGCCATTGTGCGCGGAATACGGTCGGTAAAGGATTTCGAGTACGAACGCGAAATGGCCGACATCAACCGCCGCATCAACGGCATCGACACTGTGCTATTCTTCGCCGACCCGCAACTGGCCTGCGTCTCGTCGTCGATGGTGCGCGAACTGGCCGCCTTCGGCCACGACGTGTCGCGATATCTGCCCTGAAAACCGTGCCCCTCTCCCCCCCATACGCCACAAGCGCATACAATAAATCAGCAAGTTTCAGAAATCAGTCGGACATCAGGTAAGGTCAGTCACTTACGTACTTTCGCATAAGCTGATTTCCATAACTTACATAACCATAAAAACGATATAAATGAAGAATACCTCGTTACTACGGCTTGCCGGCGTCGCCGCTCTTGCTGTCGCCGCCATACTGCCTTTGGGTGCCCAGTTCCGCAACTCGGACATCATGAAGTTCACGCCCGACCAGAAACTGCGTTACGCCGAGGCAATTATCGAAAACTACTATGTTGACTCGATAAACTCGGATTCGGTAGTGCAGGAAGCCATAGTTGCCATGCTTAAGACCCTCGACCCCCACTCGGCATATACGAATCCGAAGGAGACACAGGATCTGTCACAGCCACTCGAAGGCCACTTCAGCGGTATAGGCATCCAGTTCAGCATAGTGCGCGACACCGTAACCGTCGTACAGACCACGGCAAACGGCCCGTCGCAGAAGGCCGGACTGTTGCCCGGCGACCGTATCGTGTATGTAAACGACACCCTTTTCACGCGCCCGAAGATGGCCAACACCGATGTCCTCAAAACCCTGCGCGGTCCCAAAGGAAGCACAGTCACCCTAAAGGTAAAACGCGCCGGCACACCCGCATACATCGACTTCCGACTCAAACGCGAGGACATTCCCATCTACAGTGTCGACGCCGCTTACATGGTGCAGCCCGAAATAGGATATATACGCGTCAGCCGCTTC
>CAZETN010000272.1:0-2087 GCA_964514475.1 uncultured Bacteroides sp. | reverse complement strand
TCCCCTGAGGAGGAGTGAGGAAAGGGCCGTTGCACTTCTTATTGGAATCTTTCAACAACACAAAGCAAAAAAAGTTTGCAAATAAACCCAAATATAGGATAAAAATTTCTATCTTTGCACACAGATTGGTGGGCCTGCACATGGTCCGCTTGTGTCGTTTTCAACCTAAATTCGCTAATATCAGTAATTTAATATGCTACCTTTGAACATTTTCGGGATTACGAACAATGCGCTGATGGTTGTTGTGGCCATCCTTACCGGCGCCGCGCTCGTATTCGCTGCAATGTGGATTGCCAAACTAATTTCACCCCAGTCGTTCAACCCGCAGAAGGGCGAACCCTACGAGTGCGGTATACCCACACGCGGCAAGTCTATGGCGCAGTTCCGCGTCGGCTACTATCTGTTTGCAATACTCTTTCTGATGTACGATGTTGAGACAGTGTACCTCTTCCCCTGGGCAGTCAAGATGGCTGACTTCGGAGCTGCAGGCCTGATCAGCATCGCTTTCTTTTTCGGAGTACTGGTTTTAGGCCTGGTTTATGCCTGGCGGAAACGAGCTTTGGAATGGAAATAAACATCAAGTCGATGTCCTACGGGGACTTTCAGGAAAACGAATACCTCGAAAAGATGGTATCCGAACTGCAGGCCAACGGTACCAACGTGGTGCTCGGTTCGCTCGACAAACTTATCAACTGGGGCCGCTCGAACTCTATCTGGCCTCTGACTTTCGCCACAAGCTGCTGCGGTATCGAATTCGTTTCGCTCGGAGCCGCACGCTTCGACCTGGCCCGCTTCGGCTGGGAAGTAGCACGCTCGTCGCCACGTCAGGCTGACTTTATGATGGTGGCCGGCACCATCGTTCACCGCATGGTACCGGTCTTCCGGCGCCTGTACGACCAGCTGGCCGAACCCAAGTACGTAATTGCCTGCGGAAGCTGTGCAATCTCCGGCGGCCCCTTCCGAAACAGCTACCACGTGGCACGCGGCATCGAGGACATCGTGCCCGTCGACGTATTTGTTCCGGGCTGCCCTCCACGTCCCGAGGCTATGATTTACGGCATCATTCAGCTGTCGCGCAAAATGAAAGTAGAGCGCTTCTTCGGAGGTGTGAACCGTCGCGAGGACCGCAAGAAATTCTTTGCCGAACACCCCGAGTGCGCTGACTGATACGGACATATCCGTCAGTTACTGTCGCCTCACCCACGTTTCTTCCCCAAAAACAAACCGAAAAACATTAAATCACCGTCATGGCAGATTTACAAACCATAATCGCCCAGAACTTCCCGCAGGCAAAGACCGAGACGGTCAACGGCCAGCTCACAGTCACAGTCGCCGACAGCGACTGGCACAATCTGGCTGAGACGCTGCGCAACCTGCCCGAAACTCCTTTCGACTACCTGGTCACCATCGCCGGCATGGACTGGCCCGACGGCAGTCTGGGATGCGTATACCAGCTGATGTCCTCAAAAGACAGCGCCGGAAATATCGTGGCAGTCAAAGTGGTCACCACAGACCGCGACAAACCCATGCTGCACTCGGTAGCCGACGTATGGCGTGTGGCAACACTGCTCGAACGCGAGGTTTACGACTTCTTCGGCATCATCTTCATCGGCAACCCCGACATGCGCCGTCTCTTCCTCAGCATCGACTGGGTGGGATACCCCCTGCGCAAGGACTACGACGCCAACCCCGATCTCAACCCGGTAACCACCAAAAGCGAGCGTCAGAGCGATTTTACACAGACTTATGTCGAGACCGAAGACGGAAAAGTGGAACGCCGCGAAGTACGCGTTTTCGACGAAGACGACTTTGTGGTGAACATAGGCCCTCAGCACCCGGCCACCCACGGAGTACTGCGGTTCCGCACCGCAATTGACGGCGAAGAGGTCAAAAAAATCGATGTCTACATGGGATACATCCACCGCGGCATCGAAAAACTGGCCGAAAACCTGACTTATCCGCAGACGCTGCATTTTATGGACCGAATGGACTACTTCTCGGCACACAACTATCACCACGCGCTGTGCATGCTCTACGAGAAGGCTGCCGGAATCGAAATCAGCCGGCGCGCACAGGTTATCCGTGTG
>CAZETN010000271.1:0-2105 GCA_964514475.1 uncultured Bacteroides sp. | reverse complement strand
GAACCGGGTAAGGGGTGCTATGTCTCTATTTTTGTCTTAAATGAAAGAGCCGTGGGGCACTACAGCCTTTGTCAGCGCATCGGACAGCGCCCTGACCGCAGGTGCACCGTCCGAAGCCGCAGCTCCGGCATCCGGTAAGATGGCGTCGGCCGCACCGGCCAAGGCACCGACAGGCTTCATCACCGAAATCAAGTCAATCAAAACTTTTGAAGGCCGCAATGTCGTTTCTGTCAAATGGCACACCCGCGGAGGGACGGGCGAGGACATCAAGCCCGAAAGCTACACACTTACACGCGACGGCAAGGCGCTGATCAGCCACACCGACGTCATCTCGTATATCGACAGCAACGTGCCCGACGGCGACCATGTCTATCAGGTCACCGCGCACTTCAAGGACGGCGACATACAGAGCCTGGAGCGTAAAATAACCTCGTTCGGCCAGCAGCCCGTAAAACGCGACTACGGCTACGACCAATACACCCTCACCGAAGTCTACAACTATCCTATTCTCGATGCTCCCACCGCCGAATACCCCGCAGGCAAATGCATCAATATAAGCGACGCATCATATACCGGAACGGCCGGCATCGCCAACTTCCTTGTGGCGGCATCGTCTTCGGGCGCTCCGGGCGACATGTACCGCGTGGGCGCATACCGCAGCGGCAAATGGTACATAGCACAGCTGTCTGACAACAACAGTACGCAAACCAATAATAAAGGTATAAAATACATCGACGTCACACAGCCGAGCAACGGCGGCATCATCCGTTTCAATGCCGACAATCCGCTTGAAAAACCGCAGAAGTGGGGTACCGGTCGCCTCCCCGCAACCGGGTGGCAGACGGAGAGCTACACCATGAAAGGCTGCACCAACCAATGGATCTGTATCGACGAGACAGACAGCGAGGGCAGCTGGCGCGCCTACTTCCGCTATAACGACGACGAGCAGGTTTCCGGCTGGAACCTGTCATCCCAAAACAGGCAGTATCTTATGGCCAATAGCGAAATCCGATATATCAGCAACTGGGGCACCGTCAACCGTGAGTCCATAAAGCTCGACAAGGAGTACGCCGAATGGGACAAGCAATGGAAAAAGACAAACGACGCCGGTGCAGCGACCGTCTACTGGTCGAAAAACGGTCTGTACCCGGACCAATACGCCCGAGTACACTATGCAACGGCCAACGGCCACACACGTGGTGCTGACGGCGGGTACGTTTTCTTTGCCCTCAATGCGAGCAATAAAGTAGCGCGTGTCAGAATTGTCCGGGACAAGCTTGTCGAGGAAGAAATCATCGATATCCCCATCGCCGACAATCCGGACGAAGAAATATACTCAAACATCAGTCCGACCGAGAACTACGCGGTTCCCGTAGCGGGACGTCCCGAGGACTTCATCTATCAGTCGCGCGGCAACGCCTACTTCTATGTCACCAAAAAGAACGGCAGCTGGACAGCCACTCCATTCTTCAGCGGACGCGAGGCCACCACTGCCGGAGGCATCACCTTCAAGTACAACGACGAAATCTTCTTCATCCACCCCTCGACCCTTACCTCGAACAATACGGGCAACTTCCGTATCGACTTCCCCGTCACGAACACCGCCGCCATCGATAACTCTATCCGCGTCGATATCTATGTGTACCCCGCATAGGGCTTTGTGTCCCTCATCATTGCCACACTCGTGTCCCTGCTCATGTCCCACATCATCATCGGCATCCACCGCAACACTCTCCCCGACATGCCAGGCGCCGACTGCGAGGACGCTCAGAAGTGGAAGGTCATCGCTTTCTACAGCGTCAAGAAGTGGAACGCTCTCTGCGGCTGGATCATCGTGATTGTGATCTCCGTTCTCCTCGTCCTCACCCTCGTCCTCACCATCCTCGGTACCGTCCTCAACACATTCTCCTTCAACTTTATCGGCCTCGCCGGCTGGGCCCTCCCCTTCCTCGACATCAATCCCAACAGGGCGTACTCGATCATCTCGCTTACGGAGGAGGTACCAGGCTCTGCGCGCCGCCCCAACAGCTTCACCGTGCGCTTCACGCAGATCATCTTCATCCTGACAGCGTTTGTCTTCCCGCTGATACACATTGTCGCTATGA
>CAZETN010000270.1:0-2117 GCA_964514475.1 uncultured Bacteroides sp. | reverse complement strand
CGGAGTACGCCTCGGGCGCCACGGTGTACCTGCAGACACGGCGTCCGGACAGCGTCTCGCTGACCGGCCGTGGCGGCATCGGCTCGTTCCACACCTACCGCGGCCGCGTAAACGCGCAGTTCAGCCGTGGCGGCTGGAGCGGGTTCGTCGACGCCGAATACTGGAACTCGCGCGGCGACTACCCTTTCCGCTACAAATCCGAATTCGAGGACACGGTGGGACGGCGCCGCAACTCAGACAGCGAATACCTGCGTGTCGAGAGCGCGCTGTTCAAGGGCGGGGTCGCCTCGCACGTCTATGCCTACGTCTCCGAACGCGGATGTCCAGGCGGCATTGTGCGGCGCCTGTCAGACAAATACACCAACGTGGGCCGCGAATGGGACACGGACATCTTCGCACAGGCCTCCTGGCACCACACCTACGCAGGCATACACACAGTAAAAATAAACGCCAAGTACACCCACGAGTATCTGCGCTACAACACCGATTATCCCGAAAACCAGAATACCGCCAAAGTAGACAACCACTACTACCAGAACGACGCCTACGCCACGGCCTCGTACGCCATCCGTCCATGGCCGTGGATCAGCGTCAACATAGGTTACGACGCCCGCATGTCATGGCTCGACGCCGACCTGAAGCGTTTCAGCGCCGTACGGCGCCTCGACCAGAAGGCCGTAGCCGCCATGCAGGCTGAATGGCGCGGATTTCGGCTGGCCGCCTCGGCGCTCTACCAGCATTACAAGGATCATACACGGCTGAAGGTCGGAGCCGCCGACCCGTTGCAGAAGGTGACACCGGCCATTGTCCTGGGCTACAATCGCGGCGGCTTCGGAGCACGGGCATGGTACAAATGTATCTTCCGTGCCCCAACTCTGAACGACCTGTACTATACCCAGGCCGGAAACCGCAATCTAAAGCCCGAGTACACCCGGCAGTGGAACCTGGGACTTGAATACAGCCTCGTACATGGCCGATGGATGGCCTCGGCACAGGCCGACGTATACATAAACCATATCAACGACCGCATCGTGTGTCTGCCGCTGAAGGGCACCTACACATGGTCGATGATGAACTACGGCAAAACATACTGCCGCGGCCTCAACGCCACCGTACAGGGGCAGTACGCACCGGGCGACTGGACTTTCTCGCTGCTGACATCCTTCACCGTGCAGGACGACCTGAACCGCACCAACCCCGACAACGAGGACACCTACAACAAGCCCATATGCTATTCGCCCAAATTCTCGTGCGGCATCACGGCCATCGCGGCATGGCGGTGGCTGTCGCTGACGGTCAGCGAACTGCACGTGGGCGAGCGCATGTGGTCGTATGCCGACACCGAGGACGTACTCAAACCATACGACAACGTAGACCTCAAAATCACAGGCCGCTGGCGACAGTTCACAGCCTCGCTTGAAATCAACGACCTGTTCGACATCCAGTACGAGCACATCCAGCGTTACCCGATGCCGGGACGCGCCTTCAATTTCACTCTTTCATACACCATCGGTAAAAGAACACACAGATGAACAGAATTCTCTCAACAATCGCCTCCCTCGTGCTTGTGGCAATCACTGCCGGCGCGCAGGAAAAAATCATTCTGCTTAACGAGGGCAACTGGCAGTCGGACAACGGCAGACTGAGCTACTTCGAGAACGGCCGTATCGTCAGCAACCAGTGGTTCCGCGACATCAACGGCTACAAGCTCGGTGACACTCCAAACGACATCATTCAGGTCAACGACAACCTTATCGCCATGGCAATCAACTGGTCGAACATCGTACAGTTCATAACGCCGAAAGGCAAGGCCGTGGCAGCGACCGAGGACGTGCCCAACAACCGCAAGCTGGCCTCGGACGGCAGCTATGTATACATTTCGTCGTACGGTCACGAGTGCATGGTCAACGGCCACATGCAGTACTTCACCAAAGGCTACGTCGCCAAAATCGATGTCACCACCTTCAAGGTCGTCAGCGCGGTCGAGGTGGGCTACGAACCCGAGGGAATAGCGCTGTACAAAGGCTATCTTTTCGTGGCAAACACAGGCGGATATGCCTTCCAGGAAGACCACGAGTACGAGACTACTGTCAGCGTCATCGACGCCGCAACCATGA
>CAZETN010000269.1:0-2135 GCA_964514475.1 uncultured Bacteroides sp. | reverse complement strand
GCAATTACTATTGCGGGTTTATCTGCTTTCATTCTGTCAATAATTTAGGTGCAAATTTACAAAAAAAACCGGGAGCGGCAATCCGCCGTCCCGTATTTTGTGGCAGAGGCCTGCGGGTGTCAGTTCATAAGAGTGCTGATGTCGCAGGCGATGTTGAGCATGAAGGTGGTTGCTCCGGTGTGTGGCTGCGCCAGCGCCACACCGAAGCCGAAGCCCCTGACCTTGAGGCCTCCGGCGAGTGAGAAACCGCTCAGGAAACTGCGCGAGTATGTGCTCATGTCGGTGCGTGTCTTGTAGTTGTAGCCAAGGCCGAGATACCAGTTCGGATTTGATACCAGATCGGCTCCGAATACCAGATGCCGGAAGAGGTTGCTCATGAACTTGTCTTTCCTGACCATTTCCTGATCCTGACTGCCGTCGGCGGCGTCATGGTAGGGGAGGTGCCACTTTGTCAGATTCCATGCGGTTATGCTGAATCGAATGGGCAGGGTGCCGAAAGTCTGTGACCAGCCTAGTCGAACATCCACGGGCAGACGGTCGTAGTGGTCGGTGAAACGTTTTACCTGGCCGCCGAGGTTGGCGACCACGGCCGACAGCGAAAGGTCGCGTTCGGGGTCGTAGTAATTTATGCCCAGGTCTGTGCCGATGGCGAAGGCCGTGTAGTCGGCATATCCCGAATACAGAAATTTCAGGCTGGCGCCGCCGCGGAGGCGCTCTGTGATGTCATACGAGTAGCTGAGTCCGAAACTTACGTCTTTGGGCGAAAACGAGCCGATGATGTTTCCCATCTCGTCGGTCTCTTTCATCGACCCGTAGCCGAAGTAGTCGATTACGCCGGCAATGGTGCCGTGTTCGCCTACTGCATGCGCGTAGCGGACTCCCGCAAAATTGCTGCCGCCGATGTAGCGCATATAGCTTACGCCTATCTGGTTGCTCATCTCCTGACCCAGGAGCGCCGGGTTCTGGTCGGCCGTGAATATGTCGTCGTCGACAAGGCTGATATTGACGCCGCCAAGACCATATATGCGGCTTGAACCTGTGACATTCAAAAAGTTATATGCCGTGCTGCCGTCCTGGCTGTATGCGCTGACGGCGGCACACGCCATGGCGAGCGCCGCGGACATACGTGCTATGTTATTGCGCAGTTTGCGATATTTCTTGGTCATACCGTTAATCTAAACGTATATATGTGTCCGTTTATTGCATCAGGGCGTTTTAATGTTCCCCGCCCAGGGAAAACGCAGGCGGTGCAGAGCCTCCGCAGAGGGACTGCACCGCCATGTTTATGAAGCGACGGAAACCGCGCTTATCGTATAAAGACTTTGTCGACCGTTATTTTGCCGTCGGCACCGGTGGCCCGTCGTATCAGCATGCCTGCACCGGGCGCGGGTTCTGTGACGCGGATACCGTCGACGGTAAAGTATTCGACTGAAACAGTCTCGGCGGCTACGGCGTCTTCGATACCTGATTTGCCACTGTCGACGTGCAGAGTGATGAGGCGTTGTGCATCGCCGAGCGATGATGCGAGCGTATAGTCGCCCTTGGTGTATTCGCGCACCGTGACGAGATTGCCGGTGGTGACAGTGAATATGTCGTTGCTTTCGAATGACACCCAGGGGTCGGCTTTGATGCGGAAGCTGTCGGACACCTTACCGTAATTGTCGGTGTCGACGGTAAACAGCAGAGCGGTGCGGTACAGTCGCGATACTTCGTAATCTTCGGTGCCGAGGGGCATGGGGTAGCCGTAGGCTGTATCGGTGAAGTTGTCGCCGAAGTCGGTAGCAAGCAGGGCGGCTGTAGTGAGGCCGTTGTCGTCGCTGTAACCGGGAAGCGCCTGATTGTCGTACACGCAGTTGGTGTATGTTACCTTGCCTTCCTTTCCGACAAACATGTTCACCGCTTTGGGTGCGGTGCCGGTAGCCGATACCCTGCCGACATTGTAGAAGTTCGTGATTGTGCATGGAGTGTACGACGACTTATAATAAGCCATCACACTGCCGGCGTTGTCTTTGGCGCTGACGGTACCGAAGTTTGCGCAGTCGGTGACAATGGGATTGGCTTTGGCCACAATGCCGGCAGCACCGGCGTATGTCGAGCCGAGGCTGGCATTGCTGTTGGTGACCGGACCGAAATTG
>CAZETN010000268.1:0-2139 GCA_964514475.1 uncultured Bacteroides sp. | reverse complement strand
CGAAACAGCAATCATACCCCTGAACGGCTCCCACGACATTGTAGCCATAGCCGTCAGCGAGGACAACATACTGCGACCAGCCGATCTGCAGGACGCCGAACAGCCTCTGGAGATGGTATTCACGGACTCGACATTTTCGGCCCACACCAACTGCAACACCATTTTCGGCGGCTTCAGTCGCAACGGCAACCGCATCAAAATCGAAAATCCGGCAATGACCCGGATGGCCTGCCCTGACATGCGCATGGAGGACATGCTGACACAGGTGCTTCCCGAGGTAATCAGCGTGGACACGGTCAGCGGCCCCTACCTGCGTCTCAATACTGCCGGCGAGGCATATATCCTGCTCTCGCCCGCCAAATAAACGCGGGGGCGGCGCACAGAGGCTGCCGTGCATTCGTCCGGGGCACATATACTGCATAATATCAACGCGGCGGACGTTAATATTTATTACGGAAGACTCCGGGACTTGCCGTATAGCAAAAAAATAATTACCTTTGCAACCGCAAGGACAGGAAAGCCTTGCATAGGGTGGAAAAATTTGGCTGCTTGCAACCACCTCAAAAAAAATGCTAAAACCGCTCGGCGTCAACTCCGACCGATTTTAAGGAAATACATACAAAGCATGATATTGCGGCAGCCACTTCAAGCGGTTGCCGCATTTTTTGCTGCTGTCGCACCTTACAACCGACAATTTAACAGTTATCAATCATGAACTACCTTTTCACTTCCGAATCGGTCTCCGAAGGCCATCCCGACAAGGTCGCCGACCAGATCAGCGACGCCATTGTCGACGAATTTCTGGCAAGAGACCCCAACAGCAAAGTTGCTTGCGAAACACTTGTTACCACCGGCCAGGTTATCGTTGCCGGCGAGGTTAACTCAAACGCCTACATCGACATCCCCGGCACAGCCCGGCGCGTTATCGAGCGCATCGGCTATAACCACTCGAGCCTGCAGTTCGACGCCAAGTCGTGCGGTGTGCTGGTGGCACTGCACGAACAGAGCGCCGACATCAACCGCGGCGTCGAGCGCGAGGCTCCTGCCATGCAGGGAGCCGGCGACCAGGGCATGATGTTCGGATATGCCACAAACGAGACACCCCTGTATATCCCGCTGTCGCTGGCAATCAGCCACGCCCTTGTCAAGGAACTGGCTCGCATTCGCCGCGAGGGCACAGAAATGGTGTACCTGAGACCCGACTCGAAAAGCCAGGTGACAATCGAATACGACGGCGACACCGACAAGCCCGTACGCGTAAAGACAATAGTCGTTTCGACACAGCACGACGAGTTCCTGACTCCCGAAAAAACCGGCCTCAGCCAGGAGGAGTGCGACAAACGCATGGTAAAGGCAATCGAGGACGATGTACGCCGCATCGTTATTCCACGCGTACGCGAAAACATGCCCGAAGAGCTCCGGCACCTGCTTGACGAGGACTTCGAACTGTTTGTAAACCCCACCGGCAAGTTCGTCATAGGCGGCCCTCACGGCGACACCGGACTCACCGGCCGCAAGATAATCGTAGACACTTACGGCGGCCACGGCGCACACGGCGGCGGAGCATTCTCGGGCAAAGACCCCTCCAAAGGCGACCGCTCGGCAGCATATGCCGCACGCTACATCGCAAAGAACATCGTAGCCGCCGGCGTAGCCGACCGCGCACTCGTGCAGCTTGCTTATGCCATCGGCAAAGCCGAGCCTGTCAGCGTGTACGTAAACACTTACGGTACCTCGCACAGCAAAAAGAGCGACGCCGAAATCTCGCGTTACATCAGCGGACACTTCCCTCTGCGACCCCACGACATCGAGAATGCCTTCAACCTGCGCACACCCATCTATGAGGAAACCGCCAGCTATGGCCACGTAGGACGCACCTGCCGCACCGTCAGCAAAACATTCAACATCGACGGACACCCGCAGACCATAAAAGTCAAACTCTTCCCCTGGGAGGAGACAGACCGCACCGAAGCCCTGCGCAAGGCCCTGCTGTAACCGGCGTGGCCCGGGGCACCCATGTACGGCATGCGGCCGCGCCCACGGAATAACACCGCATCGGACGCGGTTGAAACATCGCCCGGAACATTTCGCAGATTCTACCTGCAAGTGCAAAATTAGGCAATAAATTTGAAGAACTCA
>CAZETN010000267.1:0-2140 GCA_964514475.1 uncultured Bacteroides sp. | reverse complement strand
AGTGGCAATAGATAAAGACTCCGACGTAGAAATAAGAAATCTGTCCGAATACCTGCCGTTCAAGAATAAGCCAGTTTTCGTTTCCGGTACAGTCGTACATGCGCATGCATGCTATGCCATAGACGGCCGAAAGCAGGTATATTACTGCGAATACGACAGTCCTGTGACGCCGCATCCGGCTGACAATCCATACAGCGGGTATTACCGACAGATACATGATCCATTCAATCTTCATTGTCCACAGCGAGCCGTCGACGGCCCGGATGGTCATGTTGTCGAACACGCCCGGAAGTGTAGGATGCAGAAAATTGAGGGAACTTAGGTTCGCACCGAGATATTTCCAGAAATCAGGCGACACGAAGTAGTCGGCCGCACTCAGCGACGATACCGCCGCCATACCGACGGCGCAGGCAATCACAACCGCCGCGTATGGGGGCAGAAGGCGCAGAGCGCGTTTTTTCAGAAACGCTGACGCCGATTTTGAACGGATATAGCTGCCGTAGATAAGAAATCCGCGCAGGGCGAAGAAACCGCTTACAGCCTCATGGCTCGACAACGGAAAATAAAAGTCGCCCCCGACAAGCAGGTTGAAGTGGTTTACAAGTACGGCGAAGGCCAGAATATAGCGCACCATCCCCATGTTGTTAGGCATAGGGATGGCGAACGGTATTTTATGGGTCGATGTTCCGGACATCGGTATATCCTGTCTTGAGGGATGGAGAGGAGTAAGGCTTACTCAGCGTATGATCATGATTTTGGTGACGGCACCGTCCTTGTTCTCGTTCTCGCCGCCGGTAGAGGCGAAAACGAAGTATACACCCGAGGGCACGCGCTGGCCGTCAGGGCGGCAGCCGTCCCAGACAATCATACCGCCTTCGGAGCGTGTCTGGAAGAATACGTTGCCGGCGGCATCGGCGATTTTGACCAGTGAGTTGTCCTTGAGCCCCTTCACGGTAATCCATCCGCTGAAGTCGGGACGTACGGGATTGGGATAGGCGTATACGTCGCTGTAGTCCTCGGCTGCGGGTGCGGCCGACGAGGTATATGACAGCAGTCCCTGACCGGTGCCGAAGTAGACCATGTTGTTGGACGGGTTGCAGTATACCGAGTATACGGCATTGGTGGGCAGCGGCGAGTTTTCGGCGGTGAAGTGCTCGATAATCTTGTCGCCGTTTTCGCTTACCAGATATACGCCCGATGCTTCGGTAGCTATCCACTTGCGGTTCGACGGGTCGACGGCTATGCAGTTTACGCGGTCCGACTCAAGCAGATAGTCGGCATAATTGGTACCGTCGTTGCGCGGAACCTTGATGCGCGTGATGCGGAAGTCGGCCGAACCCAGGGTGCGGGGATCGGTGACCTCGACGACACCCGATGTGGTGCCCACCCACAGGCGGCCGCGCTGCTCCTCGACGCCGCACACCCAGTAAGTGGGCTTGAACGACTTGTTGTCCTGGTCACTGATGGCGCTGAGGGTATAGAAGTCGTCGTCGGCAGTGTTGCCCGGAGTGCCTTTCATGTCATAGACATACATGGCTCCCTGCCATTTGTCGGAGAACGAAATCATCTTGTCGCCCTTGCTGCTGTATACCGACGACATGTCCCACGCCGGGTTGTACTTGCCGCGGTCGGGAGCCGGCTGCCAGTCTTCTTTGGTGACGGCACTGAGGTCGCCGTTGACAAAACGTGCCGGGAGCATATTGTAGACACTGATGTTTGACTGGGTGTTGACGGTGTTGCAGCCTACCCACAGGTTGCCCTCGCGGTCAAAGAACACATCCTGCACATTGCCGCCCTTGGTGCCTGCCATCAGGCAGCAGGGAGAGCGGAAGGGGGTCGCGGAGGGAAAGAGGGGAGATCTCGGAGGTCGCCGGATCATTACAAGGCCGCTCCACATCGAGGCTACGAACAGGCGGTTCGGGTTTTTGGGGTCGACCACTATGCGGTTGGCGGCGTAACAGAGGTTTTTGCCGTCTTCGTCGGTGGGATATATTTCGTGCAGCGAATTGTCCGAGGCCAGGCGGTTTACATTAAGCGGATCGATATATCCGCCGCCGCCCGAGGGACGTTTGCCGCTGAGGCCTACCATGGTCATATACAGGTTTTCGCCGCCCTTGCTGCCTGCCATCAGGTAGATGGG
>CAZETN010000266.1:0-2146 GCA_964514475.1 uncultured Bacteroides sp. | reverse complement strand
CTCGGATTTCCGGTTTTCCCCCTCGAATGGCATGAGCCCAAATCGGGTGCCGTTTCGGCTGGCTACCGCGAGTCGGGCTGCCTGCCTCAGGCCGTCGTAAACTTCCTGGCCCTGCTCGGATGGAACCCCGGCGATGACACCGAGGTGATGACCGTCGACGAACTCATCCGTAAATTCTCGTTCGAACACTGCTCGCGCTCAGGCGCCAAATTCGCTTTCGAAAAAGGCAAATGGTTCAATCACACCTATCTGCAGCAGATTTCGGACGACGAGCTGGCGCGTCTGTTCATCCCCGTACTGCAGACCCACGGGGTAGACACTGACAAATTCAGCCTCGAATACATATCCCGCGCAGTGGGCATGGTAAAAAGCCGCATAAATTTTGTGGCCGACCTGTGGGAACAGGCCGCGTTCTTCTTCGTAGCTCCCGACAGCTACGCCGAAAAAGCCGTGCGCAAACGCTGGACACCGGGCATGGACGAGATCATGCGCTCGCTCGTCGACCTGCTCGTCGACCTGCCCTCGTTCCGGTCGTCCGAGGCCGAGCCTATAGTGCTCAAGTGGATTACCGACAACGGCTACCACATGGGCAACGTCATGAACGCCTTCCGCCTGACAGTGGTCGGCGACTGCAAAGGTCCTCACATGTTCGACATAACCGGACTTATGGGCCGCGACGAGACAATACGCCGTATGCTTGTCGGTATTGACCGTATCAACGAACAGGTTGCCTCGCTCGACTGAGGCGGCACGGAATTGTCAAACCTGCATCAGCCCGACTGTGAATTTGTTATATAATATAGGTATGTATGCCATGGCCGCTGGCGTACGCGCGGCCGCCTTGCGCAGCGACAAGCTCAGAGAGATGCTTCTGGGCCAGACTCAGACACTTCAGCGTATCAGAGAAGCCCGGGCCACCGTTGCCCCTGCCGGATTTGACCTGTGGATACACGCCGCCTCGCTTGGCGAGTTCGAGCAGGCGCGACCTGTAATCGAGGCCTACCGGAAAGCCCGGCCGACAGACCGAATTCTGCTTTCCTTCTTTTCACCCTCCGGATATAAAGTGCGCCACGATTACGACAAGGTCGACTGTGTGGTGTATCTGCCTTTCGACACTCCGGCCAATGTAAAGAGGTTTCTTGATGCCGCGCAACCCAAATGCGCCGTATTCGTAAAGTACGAATTCTGGTCGAATTACCTGCACGCCATAGCCGAGCGCCACATACCCCTTTACCTCATTTCAAGCATCTTCCGGCCCGCACAAAGGTTTTTCAAACCCTGGGGAGCGGTTTCGCGCCGTATTTTGCACACATACACACATATATTTGTTCAGGACATCCCCAGCCGCGACCTGCTGGCGCGCATCGGCGTCACTAATGTAACCGTAGCCGGCGACACACGTTTCGATCGCGTCGCCCAGATTGCCTCCCGCGCGCACTCTATTCCTGAAATCGAGAACTGGCTCGGGGCGGACGCCCGACGGCCTTTCGTGCTCGTGGCCGGAAGTTCGTGGCCTCAGGACGAAAGTTGTTACCTACCCTGGCTGAACGCCCATCCGGAAGCCAGAGCCATCCTGGCTCCTCACGAATTCGACGACCGCAGACTGCGCTTGTTGCGCGATTCGATACAGGGAAAAGCTGTATTGTGGTCCGAAGTGACATCCGGCAAGGAGTCCCTGACTGCTGACGTACAGGTACTTGTAATCGACTGCTTCGGGCTGCTTTCGCATCTTTACCGCTACGGTGACGCCGCCATAATCGGCGGAGGTCTGGGCACCGGCATCCACAATATCAACGAGGCCGCGGTATACGGCATCCCGGTGGCATTCGGCCCACACCACGCCAAATTCAAGGAAGCCACCGACCTGCTGGCCGCCGGCGCCGCCAGCGAATACGCCACCCCCGCCGCATGCTCCGCCATACTCGATGCCTGGATGGCCGACCCGCAGTCGCGCAAACGTGCCGGTTACGCCGCAACCGGCTACATAAGCCGTCACCTCGGTGCGACAGACTGCATAATGAAACATCTGTCCGGCTCAGGCAACTGACGCGACAAAACCGCGGCCCCGGCTTATCGGGTTACACATGCGGATTGCGCAGATTCTACCTGCAAGTGCAAAATTAGGCAATAAATTTGAAGAACTCAG
>CAZETN010000265.1:0-2150 GCA_964514475.1 uncultured Bacteroides sp. | reverse complement strand
CGCTGAGTTCTTCAAATTTATTGCCTAATTTTGCACTTGCAGGTAGAATCTGCGAGCCCTCCTACCAGAACGGCATACTGCACGCCACTTACTTACAGCACCAACGACAAAAGTATTTTTCGGAAAGGGCAGGTCACACCGCAAGCCATAACGCCCCGGCAGACGTAACCATACGTAACAACCTCCGCCGGAAGCACTTCTACCCCAACAAGGACATCGTCGCAACAGAGCCTCCTTTTCAGACTATTGGCCATACTTATATATATTAATAATGTGTATTCGCTTTTTTTGCGGGCAAACACAGCGTCCGGAAAACATCTTTTTTCAGAATATCAGTCAAATCTTGCACATTGGATTCTTTTCTTCAAGTAGACCATATCACAAAGCCGCACGCCTTCTTCGACGATAGGATCGGGATAATTATCGGTAAAAAAGCCGGGCACGCGGTGCGAATACGTGTAGCCGCAAGAAAAATAAAAGCGCAACGTAGAAGGAGTTTCTCATGTACCGAGGATTACAGTTTTACCCGGATGCAGGTCCTCAACAAACCTCAACATCTGCGCACCGATTCCACGCCGCCTGAATTCCGGCCTGACTGCCAGATTTTTCACTTCGACAGTCCCCGCATCGACGGATAACACCGCGCAGACAGCAACCGGGGTTTCCGCCGAGGCACCCACATAAAGATTAGAGCAGTCCAGATAGCGGCCTATCATAGACTCCGACTCATCCCCGAGAAGCAATAAAGACATATAACGGCTTTTGTCGCCAACTACCTCGACAACCTTAATATTCTCTGTAGTTTCCATAGGGCAAAGGTAACAATTAATCCGTGTAAAACTGCAAATACATTGCAAATCAGCATAAAACGAAATTCAATGATATACCTTATTTAATTTTAATTAATACTACAGGGAAATATACATTCACACCCCAAGTCTTAACAAAGTGAAAATGTTCAAAACATGTTGTATAACATGTTTTCACATATAAACCTGTTAATCAAGATATTGCAACGACACACTTTTACCTGTTCTGTTAATTTTGCCACGGCCGCTCCCCTTGACAGTTGGCCATTACGGCAACTTTTCGTATATTTGAGTGCTGAACAGGCAAAAACGTGAAAATTCGTAAACACATCCGATTGCACTGCCTGTCAGACTCTTTACCAACGGTATCACGACCGGAACAGGCGATGCCTCTCTCATCTAAGGGAACATTCGCAGACAACGCCCCGGATTTATATCGAATTCAGACACCTCATGCAACAAAGTCTCATTATCCTCAAACCATCTACAATACAGCGCGGCCTGGTAGGTGAAGTCATTGACCGTTTCCAGAAAAAAGGACTGATAATCGCCGGCATCAAAATGATGACACTCAGCGATGCCATCCTGCGCGAGCACTACGCTCACCTGGTGGAAAAACCGTTTTTTCCATCCCTTGTGCGCAGTATGCAGGCCACCCCTGTTATCGTGATGTGCCTGCGCGGCGTCGATGCTGTAGAGGTAATACGGCAGATGATAGGCGCCACCAACAGCCGCAAGGCTTTACCCGGCACTATCCGCGGCGACTTTGGCATGAGCGGTCAGGAAAACATCGTACACGCAAGCGACTCACCCGAGAATGCCGAAATCGAAATACGGCGCTTTTTCAGCCCCGGCGAGATTTTCGACTACTCGCCTGTCACCCTGAGCGCCACCTACGCTCCCGACGAACTGGACTGAGCCGCCATCCTCTTCCCCAACCCATCCGACACTCTCCGCCCCCACACTCCTCTACCACGACAATTAACCAACCTTAAACTGACTCTTTATCAATCTTAACGAATAAGCCGTCAAGGACACTCCACGGGCAATGAAGCCTTATAAGACGCACCTGTCGACGGCCACCCCTCGATAAGCCAATGGTATTTTCAAAGACAGCAAGAATAACGGTATGCGCACTGTTTGCATTGTTTGCAGCCGGCGCAGCAACCGCACAGAACTACCGCCTTCCCGGCCAGCACCAGGCACAGACCGAGCATCTCCTCGCAAACCAGGCGAATGTAGGCCACACACTGTCGGTAGACCCAACAATCGATTAGCGTTACCACGCCGAAGAAGAAGAACCCGTACGTTATATCTACGAAGAAGGCTGGGACTCGAACC